>JBFYPU010000184.1:0-5110 GCA_041303175.1 Crocinitomicaceae bacterium
GAAGTCCCGCCGCGATAAACACTTTCGCAATCCGTTCCGTATGCCGCCATTTGAACAAATTCCCGCAACAATAAAATGAATACCAAATCGCTACAGGATACAAGAGATAAAAAGTTTGCGATTTTGGTTCGTTCACCGAGATGAGAAATGAAGCAGCAACGAGTAGAATCGTGAAGAGCGTGAACCATTTTACGCGTTTCCATTCTGTCAGATCATTTTTTCGGAAAAACGAGAAGATGAAATAGCCTGTTTGAAATAATCCGGCGAAGAGTAAGAAAATCAGGACAGGAATTACCCAAAAATTTTCAGAAAGAAATTCCATCCGAGCGGGCGTGTCTGCGCCTATGTAACGTGTGATTTCATAACTTGCGAACATCATAAACCGCGCTGCAATCGTCGGAAACTGAAGAATGTTATCCGCATTGAATACAACGTTACTTTCAACGTCTCCCGATCCAATTCCCTTCAACAATGTCGGGATGAGTGTGCTAACGCTAATCGCCGCTCCCATCAACATAAAAACTGATCCTCTAAACAAGAAGCCGATTTCACGCCGATTCTCCCAATAAATCCAAGCTACAAAAGGCAAGGTGAGGACCCATGAAAGGTGCAGCTGCATGATCTAAAAGATCGCGAAGCCCAGAAAGAAGAAGGAAAGATTAGGATGAATGATCCGTGACGGGTAAAACTTGCCTAGTTCGAACACTCCGACAAAAAATAGGATGGATCCCAACACAACATACGATGGATTTTCAATATGCGTTGCATACTCGATTGCCCATGGAGAAGTGAATAGCCATAAGTAGATGAACCATTTGGGTACATTCGAAATCCTTTTAGCTAAATACCAAGCAAAAAACGTCAGCGTTGCAAAACTCAGTATGTTCAACAAAATGAACGGTGCTTCAGGAATTTTCAACCAAGAAAGTGGCATTGAAACCAATAAGCCTTGCAAGCCTCCCGGGATTTCTGATTCGGTGTAAACAACGTCTGGGCCAAAGTAAGGAAAGACATCATTCGTAAAACTCTTCAGCCCGATGAGGTAGATCTGAATTTCGTCGTGCGACCAAAATTTCGAAAATCCCATGAATGTCCGAAAGAGCAGAAGGATGGTTCCGAGCAGGACGACTAGAAGGAATTTCTTTTTTGGCATTGATAAAAGTAAGAAAAAGTTGATTGGGTCTGTGTTTTTCCACTCCGTAATCCTGCGATGGATGAGGCTACATGAATCCGTTGATTGGCATAAATCGCATCGTGTCGGCTGATCTTCATCCTGCGGAGATGAAATGTTTTATAAACGAGCCAACAATTTTTTGAATTCTGTTTAGGTTTTTAGAAAATAGTCCTATCTTTGCAACCCATTTTGAATGGTGTATATAATGCTCAATGACGAACGAGTCGAGATTTTAAGAGCAAAAAAGCGGATGTGGTGAAATTGGTAGACACGCTAGACTTAGGATCTAGTGCCGCGAGGTGTGTGGGTTCGAGTCCCTCCATCCGCACTGAAATTGAAATGGTATAAGGCTTCTTATACCATTTTTTGTTTGTAAAAGAAGTTAAAAGTAGAAATGATGAATGTAGTTCGCGAAGACATTGATGCGTTAAACGCTGTATTGAAAGTTCAAGTGACTCCTGAAGATTATCAGGAAAAAGTAGCGGAAACGCTGAGAAATTATCGAAAGAAAGTGAACATGCCTGGCTTCCGTCCAGGAAACGTTCCAATGGGTTTGATTCAAAAGCAGTACGGAAGTTCCGTTTTGGCAGAGGAATTGAACCGAGTGGTCAACGATTCGCTTCAAAAATACCTTACTGAAAACAAAGTGGATATTCTTGGGAATCCGATTCCAAAGGCTGAAAATGGCGTTGACGGTGATTTCAAAAATCCATCTGAATTTATATTTTCGTATGAGATTGGCCTTGCACCATCGATTGATGTAAAGTTGAACAACAAAAGCAATTACGATTACTTTAAAGTGAAAATTGACGATAAATTAGTCGACAAACAGGTAGAAGATTTGCGCAGACGCTATGGTAAATTGGTCGCAAGCGATGCTGTTTCAGAGAAAGATCTAGTGATGGCACAATTTGTTGAGCTGAACGAAGATGGTTCAATCAAAGAAGGAGGTGTTTTGCATTCTTCAACGGTTTCCATGGAGACGGTAGCTAACAAAGAAGTTGCGAGCAAATTGATTGGATTAAAAGTTGGAGATAAAGCCGTTGTGAATCCATCAGATGTTTCACGAGGTGGAAAAGATACGGCTGCGATGCTTGGTGTAAGTGAAGCAGAATTGGAGAACCTTTCGGATAAATTTCAGCTAACGATCACTGAGATCAAAGGAATGGAATTGGCTGAGCTCAATGAGGAATTGTACACGAAGCTTTTCGGTTCTGGCGATGCGGTCAGCACGGAGAAGGAAATGCGCGAACGCATCAAGGTTGATTTGACCGGAATGTTTGCGAACGATTCAGACCGATTGTTGACTCAAACGATTTACACCGATTTATTGGACAAAACAGCCGTTGAATTGCCCGATTCTTTCCTAAAGCGTTGGATCAAATTGTCAAACGAAAAAGAGGTGACGCTTGAGCAAATCGAAGCTGATTATGGCAACTACTCAAAAAGCCTAAAATGGCAATTGATCCAAGGGACAATTTTCAAGTCAAACGACATTAAATTGGATAACGCCGAAGTGATTGATTACACTAAAGGAATCTTGGTAAGCAACTACGCTCAATACGGCATGCCTGCCCCAGAAGATGAAGAATTGACGAAATCGGCAATCAACATTTTACAAAATCGTGAAGAAGCAAATCGCGTTTATGAAATGCTTGCAGAACAAAAATTGACCAATTTTTTCAAGCAAACAGTGAGCTTGAAAGACAAAGAAGTGAGCTATGATGAATTCGTGGAAATTGCGAATTCGATGAAGTAATTCACTCAACGAAAAATAGGTGAAAGTCCGTTACCGAGAGGTGGCGGACTTTTTTGTTGTAGTTGAACCCATTGCATAGTGAGATGGCAGTGTTCGACTTTTATTAGGTCTCGCTCAATTTACGCAAAGCTCAAACAGAAGTGTCGATCAGATTCATGTTTTCACAATTTCTTACCATTCCATCCGTTTAAAAATTTAAGCAAAGCATAACTTGACTGAAAAACCCCGCATTCTGCAACAAATTATTATAAGCTATACGAGATTTGCGTTGAAAGCGATAGCCAATAGTGGACTCTAAATCAACGTTTTTTGTGATTTTCACACGCGCGATCGCACTAATTGAAATGTTCGAATTCTTTAGTAGCTCATCGAAGACATTGTTTCCACCACTATATGTCGTCAATCCATTTTCTACAACACTTGTAGTTTCTAGAGTACTAAACGTTTCTGTCAATGATGCTGGCTGACCCATCCAGGGTCCAACCTCGTAAATGAAGTAATTATCTGTTCTTTGGGATTGAATGTTCTGTCTCGCGTTGAGTCTTGGGTTAGTCGCAACGCCAATTCCGATATTTTGGTGCTTTTCAGGACTCTGCAACCAGTACCTCACCCCGATTTGACCGATTAACTCTGAACCCTTAGCTGAGTAATAGGCATTTGAAGTAGAATAATCATTGATTAATGGATAACCTTGTGGTGCGTTGGGGTGATAATTTTGCCTGGCAGTATAGCCATGAATGCTGTCGTTCCAAAAGGACAAATTAAGACCAAAAGACAATGAAATTCGTTTAAATTTAATCTCAAATTCACCGACGAGCCCATGGCCTCTTTGTTCATCGACATGCACGGTTGAATAGTGCGTCGAATAACCATTATCTGGCATCTTAGGTCCGCCACCTGTCCAATGATTTGTAGAATTCGTGTAACCAAGTTTAAATGTATAGCCTTCAATGAATTTTTCGTCAGATGCACTTAAGTCCTTTTGTCCGAATCCATGGAGAGAACAAAGTAGAAGCGATAAATGAAAGAAGTGTTTCATGATATGACTAACGAAGGTGAGTGCACATTCGTTGGTGTCGAGAAAAGGGTGGAGGGCTTTGAAAAAAAAACTCGTGCCGATTTCCATCAGCACGAGTCACAACGTATCAATGTTGCTAAATTCTATTTAAACTGTATCGTATAAGGCATCCGCATCTGAATTCCACTCATGGACTCAAGCGCTTTCAAGTCGTTAATGTAATTCATCAACTCAGCGGGAAGCTTGGTGTTTGAAACAGACGTGCTGTTTTCTTGCTCTTCCATCGCCTCCAAAAATGCGCCCAATTGATCTTCTTTCACGAGGGGATAATAAAGCAACTTCACTTCGCTGATTTTCGCTTGTTTCGCAGCATAGGCAATCGCCTCTTTCATCCCGCCCAATTCATCAACCAATCCAATGCGTTTCGCGTCAACACCCGTCCATACACGGCCACGCGCAATTTGCTGCACACGATCCATTGTGAGTCCACGACCTTGTGCAACAACTGTTTTGAATTGAACATAAATCTCATCCACACTTTTTTGAATGATCGTCATTTCTTCTTCCGTTAAGCGGCGGTTGGTTGTCATAACCGAATGAGAATTTGTTGCAACCCGATCAAACGTGATTCCTAATTTATTTTCGAGCATCGTTCCTGTATATGGAATCATTCCGAAGACGCCAATAGAACCCGTTATCGTGGTTGGTTCCGCAAAAATGTAGCTTGCTGGTGCGGCGATGTAATAGCCTCCTGACGCGGCAACGTCGCCCATCGACACAATCACTTTTTTCGTCTTATTGGTCAATTTTACTTCGCGCCAAATCTCGTCACTTGCCAATGCGCTACCTCCCGGACTGTTGATTCGGAAGACAATCGTTTTGATGGATTCGTTGTTTCTCGCCTCGCGGAATAACTTGCAGATTTCTTTCGACGTTAAACCGTCACCATCGCGAGACACAGCGCCTTCTGCCACAATAACAGCAATGTTCGGCTCATCCTCTACAGAAAGCGCTTGGTTCTGCTCAAAGCGTTTCTTCGCATATTTTTCAAATGCGTACAATTCAACTTCAGCACCGTTTTTCGTTCCTGCTTTCTTCGCAAGCAGCGTCAAGATTTCATCCTTGTACTTTGCGCCATCAATCAATTTATGGCTAACCG
>JBFYPU010000185.1:0-7173 GCA_041303175.1 Crocinitomicaceae bacterium
CCTTGTAGGGTAATGGTGGGAATGCCGCAGCCAGAATCACCGAAATACTCAAACGCTTGACTAAATCCTTCGAGCATCGTGACTTCGTAGCTCGTTTTGATGATATCCGTTGTCGTGGAAAATTCTGGAACGAAAAAGGCGTAATAATCGTCGTTTACATACTTCGTCGTTGAATCAGAAAATGAGTGGAGTAAATCTGCCCAATGTTCATCGCGTGATTCACCTACGAATGATTTTCCGCTTTCATCCGAGAGTGCGTCGTTTCGAACCACAAATTTATCCGGTTTTTCTGCCTTGAAAATGAAGGATTCCAATTCATCGAAATGTTGGTTGATGTGAATGGAAACCCCTTGACAAATCGTTAGCCAAATCGCATCGGGAGATAAACTCAACGGTCGATGTTCATCAAAACTTGTGTGGATCGCCATCACAAATGCATTGTTCCACGTAGGAACGACGCTAGAGTTTTTTAAATCATCTGGAAAAAAGGAAATTTTCTTGCCCAATTGAAATTCAAAGGCATGTTGGGCTGTCATGACGTTCAAAGTCACTGTCGCTTTCTCAACAGCATCCACGTTGAAGGTGATTCCCTTCGGTGCTTTGTTGCTTTTTGTGGCATTTATTCCACTTTGTGCGAGCACATTGAAGACGGATAAAAAGCAGATAATTAAGATCTTACATTTCAACATGAATCATTTTTTGATCGATTCGGTTGAAGATACGTGAAATTTTTGTGCCACTTAACCGTTTAATCGCTTTTAACAAACGAAAAATTCCAGAAGTACTTCGCTAGCCCTTCGAGGTTGCGTATATTTGTGGACTATTAAACTAGAATACATTGGCAGATAAAATCAAATTTGGAACGGATGGTTGGCGAGCAATCATAGCGGAGGATTATACAGTTGAAAACGTGGCACGCGTTTCTGTGGCTACAGCGAAATGGGTAAAAGCAAACTTCAAAAATCCAACAATTGTGATTGGTCACGATTGTCGTTTTGCTGGCGAGTTGTTTGTTGAGGCTGCTGTGAAGGTCTTCATCCACTCAGGTGTAAAGGTGAAAATGGCAAAAGGATTTGTTTCTACGCCAATGGTTTCTTTGGGTGCGGTTAAATTGGGAGCATCGATTGGTGTGGTGATCACAGCGAGTCACAATCCACCTTCCTACAACGGATTTAAATTGAAATCGCACCATGGCGGACCGCTTTCTCCAAGTAAAGTGCAAGAAATTGAAGACATCATTCCAAACGAGCACGGCTTGAACCTCAAGGCAATTTCCTTGGATTCTAATCTCGTGGAAATCGTGGATCTCGAAACGATGTATGTGGAGCACGCGCGCGCAAATTTCGATTTGGATGCGATTGAAAAATCGGGTCTTAAATTGGCGTACGATGCGATGTATGGCGCGGGACAACGTGCGTTGAAATTGCTTTTGCCGAACATTGAGTTTTTGCACTGCGAGCACAATCCGTCGTTTATGGGGCAAGCTCCTGAGCCGATTCAAAAGAACCTGCAAGATTTGGAACGATTCATTAAAGAACGGGGTGATATCGACTGTGCGTTGGCAACAGATGGCGATGCAGATCGAATTGGTTTGTACAACGGCGCGGGTGAATTCATTGATTCTCATCACATAATCCTTCTTCTTATTCACTATTTGGCGAAATATAAGTCAATGACAGGAAAGGTTGTAACGGCTTTCAGCACGACACCCCGCGTTGAAAAAATGGCAGCTCATTATGGCTTACCAAGCGAAGTGGTTCAAATTGGCTTCAAATACATCGCTGACATCATGGTGGCGGAAGATGTGTTGGTCGGTGGAGAAGAATCGGGTGGAATTGCGACGAAAGGACACATTCCGGAGCGTGACGGCATCTGGATGGGCTTGATCATCTGGGAATTCATGGCGAAATCAGGAAAATCCTTGGACGATTTGATCGCTGAGGTATATGAAATTGTTGGCGGTTTCAAATTTGAACGCAGCGATTTGCACATCACCGAAGAACTCAAAACAAAAATCGTTGAGAACTGTAAAAATGACGTCTACCAGCAATTTGGCGAGTACAAGGTCGATCACATTGGAAAAATTGACGGCTACAAGTACTTTTTCGATAACGAACGCTGGGTAATGATTCGCCCATCGGGAACGGAACCCGTGCTAAGAACATACGCCGAAGCTCCAACAATGGATGAGGTGAGACGAATTTTGAAAGTAACGGAAGAAACGATTTGTTTATAATATAGGGCTTCGAGAGCCTCAGCCCTCACAATTACCCGAGGACTGAGGGCTGAGGTTCTCGAAGTCCGAAGCCCGACTCAAAAATCCAACACCGACAAAGTCAGCAGCGCAGCTAATCCAAAACTCCAAAAATCCATGTCATCCTCCTTCGGTAAGATCTTCAAATTAACCACCTTCGGTGAATCGCATGGCGTGGCAATTGGTGGGGTCATTGAGGGTGTGCCTGCGAATGTTGAGTTGGATTTAGAAGCCATTCAGGACGAATTGGATCGTAGAAAGCCTGGTCAATCATCGATTGTTACACAGCGGAAAGAATCCGATACGGTACAATTTCTATCGGGCATTTTTGAGGGGAAAACGACTGGAACGCCCATTGGATTTATCATTCCAAATGAAGATCAGAAATCGAAGGACTACGATCACATCAAGGATGTTTACCGCCCTTCCCACGCTGATTTTACCTATGATAAAAAATACGGTCACCGCGATTTTCGTGGAGGTGGACGTTCTTCTGCGCGCGAAACGGCCTGCAGAGTTGTGGGGGGTGCCATCGCAAAACAACTGTTAATGCGCCAAGGCGTGGATGTTTTTGCGTATGTCGATCAAGTTGGAACGATTGCCATGCAGGAAGCAATGGTTCGTTCTGAAATTAATCAGAATCCGGTGCGTTGCGGAAATCTTTCCGATGCAAAACGAATGGAGGACCTGATTCAAGTGGTACGTAAAGAAGGCGATACCGTTGGAGGTAGTATTTCTTGCCACATTTTGAACCTGCCCGCAGGAATTGGCGAACCCGTTTTTGATAAATTGCACGCCGAATTGGGCAAAGCAATGCTTTCCATTAATGCAGTAAAAGGCTTTGAATATGGAAGTGGATTTGCATGTATTGAAATGAATGGTTCCGAACACAACGATGCGTTCAATCCGGATGGTTCAACGAAGACGAATCGCTCTGGTGGAATCCAAGGCGGAATTAGCAATGGGATGCCTGTCAACATGCGCATTGCATTCAAGCCGGTGGCAACCATCGTACATGAACAAGATTCTATCGATAATCAAGGAAATGAAGTGAAAGTGAGTGGAAAAGGTCGTCACGATCCATGCGTTGTTCCACGAGCGGTGCCAATCGTAGAGGCGATGGCTGCGATCACTGTCCTCGATATGATGCTAAGAGCGAAGGCATTGAATGCTTAGTTTGATGCAAACAGCACGTGATTGACTTCAATTTTCACCGAATGCGCGTCACTTCCAGGTAAACCCTTTCAACAGTTTTGGCTGCTCATAACGGTACTGATCAAAATAGATGATGTATGATTTATCCGTGCCGTGAATCTTGATTTCATACATGTACACTTTGCCCTTTTCCATGTTCGTCAACGATCGATCAGGATTGTCGTAGCTCGCGCCATTTCCCAATTTTTCAAAGGTCACGGGTTCACCATTCGGACCTTTCAAATGTTTGAGGTATTCATACACACGAGTTGGCATATCACCGCCACCCACTTTAATGGGATCTTTTTCCTTGAAACCGTAGGTTCCGGAAACTTTCTCCGTGGTATCAGGGACAATCGTGCCTTCTTTTTGTGAAAATCCAGTAAAATTCAGAAGAAGGAAGAGATATAGAATCGAACGCATGAGCCAATTTTCGTTTTAGTTGAAGTGAAAGTTACGAAAATCATTCATCCAATCCACTTCAAAGCGGCGCACATTTTCTATCTTTGACAAAAAAAGTCGATATGCTGCAACGTGTGCAAACCATCTACCTTGGAATCGCGATCATTTTATTGGGAATTGTATCAACAGGTGCCACCTTTTTCAATTTTGTGACTGAATCACATCGCCATAGCTTCAATGCTTTTGGGATGGCGACCTCAGATCCTAAAACCAATGTTATAACGGCTCACAATGATATGCTTTTTTACGTTGGAATCATTGCCCTAGCGCTGTTGTGCTTCATTTGCTTGATGGCCTACAAAAACCTTAACCGTCAGTATAAACTTGGTCGCACAGTGTTCTTGCTTTACTTTTTGGGTGTTGTTGGAATGGTTGTTCTGAGCTTTATGGGCGATACATTCATCGATGAACCCATTGTGAAACGAGAATTGGGCGCTGGATTTTACCTTTTTATTGCAGGATTTCCATTTACATTTTTAGCGAATATCGGAATTAAGCGAGATAAACGTCTACTGGAGTCACTTGATCGCTTACGCTAAACTATGAATTATCTTTCTGTTGAAGAACTGACTAAAACTTTCGGGGATCGTACGATTTTCAAAGACATTACTTTTGGAATTGATCAAGGTCAAAAAGCAGCCATTGTAGCCAAAAATGGGAGTGGGAAAACCACGCTTTTGCGCTGTTTACTTGGACAAGAATCCGTGGACTCCGGACGCGTTGTTTTTCGGAACGACATCCGCATCGCCTTCATGGAGCAATCCGAAGACCTGAATGGCGAGCACACCATTTTGGAAGAAGTGTTTTCGCACGATCTACCGGAATTACGAGCGGTACGCGATTACAATCAAGCCATGGCGGCCAATGATGAGGAGCTGATCAACGCGACCTTTGAAGCAGTAACCGAAATGAATGCCTGGGGCATGGAGGTGAAGGTGAGTCAAATCCTTTCGGTACTCAAATTGGAAGATACGTCGCAAAAGATCCGTCAACTTTCTGGAGGACAAAAAAAACGCGTTGCCCTCGCCAAAGTATTGGTTGCTGAACCCGATTTCCTCATCCTCGATGAGCCAACCAACCACTTGGATTTGGACATGATCGAATGGCTCGAAGAATACCTCGTGAAATCTACTGCAACCATATTGATGGTGACGCACGACCGCTATTTCTTGGAGGTTGTATGCGACACGATTTATGAAATTGACGATCAAACGATCTATAAATACAAAGGAAATTTCTCGTACTATTTGGAGAAAAAGGCGCAACGCGAAGATGAACGTGCAGCTACAATTGGCAAAGCAAAGAATCAGTTCCGAAAAGAATTGGAGTGGATGCGACGACAACCCAAAGCCCGTGGAACAAAGCAAAAAGCCCGAATCGATGCATTTCACGTGACTAAAGGCGTGGCAAAACAGCGGCTTGATACGGATGAAATGGAAATTCCAATCAAAATGGAACGCTTGGGAACCAAAATTCTCGAACTCATTAAAGTCACGAAATCCTTTGGTGATAAACGAATCTTGGAAGATTTTACCTATACCTTCAAACGACAAGAACGCTTGGGAATCGTTGGGAACAATGGTACAGGGAAATCAACTTTGTTGAACATGATTTTAGACGTTGTCCCAGTGGACAAAGGAAAAATTGTGACGGGGGAAACGGTCGTTTTTGGTTACTATAACCAAGAAATGCTCAAAGTGGACGATGATGTCAAAGTAATTGACGTGATTCGCGACATCGCCGAATACATTCCGTTGGAAAAAGGACGTCAGATGACAGCCGCTCAATTGCTTGAAAAGTTCTTGTTCAACCGCGACATGCACTACAATTTCGTTCGGAAGTTAAGTGGAGGTGAAAAACGACGCTTGAAATTGCTCACCGTTTTGATGAAGAATCCAAATTTCTTGATCCTCGATGAGCCAACGAACGACCTTGATATTTTTGCCTTGTCCGTGCTCGAAGATTATCTGCACGATTTCCAAGGATGTTTGATTGTGGTATCGCACGACCGCTATTTCATGGATAAAATGGTGGATCACCTGTTTGTGTTCAACGGCGATGGAAATGTGAAAGATTTGATCGGAAATTATTCGACATATCGCACGATGAAACACCAAGACAACAAAAACGCGAAAAAGGGAATTACTGCTTCGTTGATGGATGTCAAAAAAGTGGAGGTGAAGCCGCAAGAAACTGAGAAGGATAAGCGAAAATTGTCGTATAAAGAAAAGCTAGAGTTCGATACCCTCGAAGAGGAATTAGCCAAGTTGGAAATTGAAAAAGAGGAGCTCGCACAGAAATTGTCTGACCCAGCAATGGACAATGAAGGCTTAATGAAAGCGGGAGAACGCTTGTCAAACGTCGTGCAAGAAATTGAAGCGAAAACTGATCGCTGGCTGGAGTTGGCTGATTTTGTTTAGAACTAGTTTACAATCGCCATTGCACGCCTGTCTCAATGCCTGTATTGAAATAATGTCCCAAAATTGGAGCGTCGGTTATACTGGTTGCAGTCACACGGAATACGGGGGCTGCGCAAATGGAAAATTTGTTGGAAAAATGGTATTGAATTCCCGCAGAGATGTGGGCTCCCAAAACCAGTCGATGAAAGCTACTCGGTGTGCCGAAAGCAGAAGAAGAGGATTCCGAATAGCCACCATCAACGTAATCGGTTCGAACAGTGCTCGATTGACCAACCACCATACTTGCTGAGATTCCCGATGAAACAACATACTTGAGTGCGCCTGATCCAAAGGAATAATTGAATCCAAGCGGGACAGATACGTAATGGTACGAGTTTCTCCAAGTGTAGGTTCCAACCAGCGTTGCTCCGCTTACATCCACTAGAACAAGATCAAGCGGCTTCGTTTTTTCACCAAACATTGTATAGCTGATACCGCTTTCTAGTGAGAATTTTTTATTGAGATCATACGTGATTTGAATGCCGGCAGAATGACCGTATTTAAAAATTTCGGATTCGTTTCTCGAATCAATAGTGGACTGCAGGATCGGTTCATTTTCTCCTTTTCGAATGCCCAAAAATCGATACGACGCTTCGGGTGAATAGGATACGCCCAAACTGAAGCGTGAGTACTCCTTTGCCAATAAGGGCTTTTTTAAGGTTGTGCCATTTTCAGATTGAGCAGAGATAAAATAGGGGAACAGCGCGGTTGCAAAGAGAAGCCAAAGAATTTTCATAGTGCGTTCAATAAGATTTACACGATAACGCGCGGTTCTGCATTAAATTGTCAGCTGCTCGTGATTTT
>JBFYPU010000186.1:0-11717 GCA_041303175.1 Crocinitomicaceae bacterium
ATTCATCTGTGATATCAACCGAATAAGAAGAAGCAATCGCCTCCGATGCCGACGCGTACGAAACGCCAACGCGGTTCACCATCAAATCGTATGCTTTTTTAATCCTTCCCCAACGATTATCACGGTCCATCGCATAATACCGACCAATCACCGAAGCAATTTGAATCGGCGTTTCTTCAATTTCACTTTCTAAGAGATGAAGAAAATTCAATCCACTTTTCGGGTCGCAATCGCGCCCATCCGTGAATGCATGAATAAACACGTTTTCAAGGTGATGCGCGACGGCCATTTTGCATAGGGCGTTCAAGTGTGCTTGTGAACTATGAACGCCACCATCCGAAACCAAGCCCATAAAGTGCAGTGATTTTCCTGTGTATTTTGCTTGTTCGAACGCCTCCTTCAGAACTGAGTTCTCGAAAAAATCTCCATCGCGAATGGACTTGTCAATCCGTGTAAGGTCTTGATACACGATACGACCCGCACCAATGTTGAGATGCCCAACCTCCGAATTTCCCATCTGCCCGTTTGGTAACCCAACGTCTTCGCCACTGGTCAGCAATTGAGCCGACGGATACTTCGCAAGTAAATGATCCATAAATGGTGTACGTGCATTGAAAATCGCATCCGATTCAGATTTGTCGCCAATACCCCAACCATCCAATATGATAAGTCCAATGTGTTTAGTCATAATTTAATTCTATGATGAAACGCGCTCCATTCGGTTGATTGTCTTCGTAGCGAATCGTTCCACCGTGAAGGCGGACCAATTTTGAAACGATATATAAACCAAGCCCTGTACCTTTCTGAGTGCGTGTGTCTTCGCTACCAGAGCGATAAAATTTTTGAAATATTTCTTCTTGATCTTCAGCTTTCACACCGGGACCGTTGTCGCTCACAACAATAATCGTTTTGCCGTCCGCCTGGCTACCATGAATCACAATTTTTGATGATCTACCAGCATACTTTAGCGCGTTTTCAATGAGATTATTCAACATCGTTTCCACCAGTAAACGATCGCCACTCACCCGCGTGTTTTCGGCAATAGTAAGTTCAAAAAGTGCATCAGGCGCAAGTTGTTTAAATCGCTCAATCGATGCTTGTGCCAATGGCTTGAGTTCAAATAATTCCTTCCCGATTTCGAGCATTTTGTTCTCCAAACGGGAAGCATTGAGGATGTTGTCAATCATCCGCTCAAGCCTATCGTTCTCTTCAATGGCTTTCACTAACAGTTGATCCCGTTGCTCTTTTGAAAGCTCGCGTTTCACAACGGTTTGAATGTATAATTTATTGGACGCTAACGGAGTTTTGAGCTCGTGGGTCACCGAAAGCAAAAAATTACTCTGACGTTGCGACAATTGAATGTCCTTTATAATTGATTTCCGAACGTACCAAATACCAACCACCAAAATCAATAAGAAAACGGCACCTTCACCAACAATCATCGTGACGCGTTTGGTAACCTTAACCGAATCGGCAGAGACCACGTGCGTAAGGTCAATAATGTGGTAGCCCCACCAAATAAATTGAAGGATCACGTATGCACTCAAAACGTAAAGTATGACGGCCGTTCTACCTTTCATGCGGATTTAGTATGCTCGTTCGTTGATTCCTTCTTTCCAGTTAATGAAAGCTTTGTTCACCACTTTGTTTCCTCCAGGAGTCGGGTAATTTCCAGTAAAATACCAATCTCCCGTATTATTTGGGCACGCAAGGTGAAGATTTTCTATTGTTTGGTAAATTATTTCAACCTCGGTTTTGATACTTTTTGGCGTGAGCATTTCACTAATTTTAGCCGAAATTTCATCTGGTGTGAAAGAAGAATAAATTTTCCGAACAGCATTTTTCTGTTGTTGGCGTGGCAATGCAGCTTGCTCCAAACAATCGACGTAAACTTGCTCAATCACATCCGCCATTCCACGTTCTTTCAATAACTCAATAGCTGCTTCAAACGCAATAAAATCGCCCATTTTTGCCATATCAATTCCATAACAGTCAGGGTAGCGAATCTGGGGCGCGGAGGACACTACCACGATCTTTTTCGGATCCAATCGATCCAAAATTCGAAGGATCGACTGCTTCAACGTTGTTCCTCTAACGATACTGTCATCAATCACCACCAAATTGTCTGTCCCACGTTTTACGCTGCCATATGTCACATCATAAATATGCGCCACCAAGTCATCACGGGAATCGTCTTGGGTAATAAACGTTCTCAATTTTGCATCTTTGATTGCGATTTTCTCCAATCGTGCACGTTTCAACAAGATTTCACGAATGTCATCTGGATTGGGCTTCTCCCCAAGTGCAATTATTTCATTGATTTTTAACTCATTGAGGTAATCCTCGAGTCCTTTCATCATCCCGTAAAACGAAACTTCTGCCGTGTTTGGAATGAACGAAAACACCGAATTATCGAGATCGTAGTCGATGGTTTTCAAAATTTGAGGAACAATGTTTTTACCAAGTTGCTTGCGCTCGTGATAAATTTCTTTGTCATTGCCTCTGGAGAAATAAATACGCTCGAACGAACATTTTGCTGGCGTTGATGGTTCATTGATGAGCGTTTCGGTGATTTTTCCATTTTTGCGAACAATCAATGCATGTCCAGGTTTCAACTCTTGAATTTGTTCCCATTTCAAGTTGAACGCCGTTTGGATCACAGGACGTTCCGAGGTAACAACACAAATCTCATCATCCTCATACCAAAATGCCGGACGAATTCCTGCTGGATCGCGCAAGACAAACGCATCGCCGTGCCCAAAAAGACCCGCCATTGCATACCCTCCATCCCAATCTTCCGAAGCGCGTTTCAAGATCCGTTCAATGTTGATCGTTTCTCCGATTCGCTTATAAATTTCAGTGTTCTTGTATCCTTGACTTTTCAGTGAGTTGTACAACTCGTTGTTTTCCTCGTCCAAAAAATGACCGATTTTCTCAAGAACCGTTACCGTATCTGATTTTTCTTTTGGATGCTGACCAATGTTTACTAAAACATCAAATAACTCATCTACATTGGTAAGGTTAAAGTTTCCTGCAACTACCAAATTTCGGGTGATCCAATTGTTCTGGCGCAAAAAAGGATGACAACTTTCGATGGAATTTCGTCCAAACGTACCGTACCGCAGATGGCCCAAAAACAACTCTCCTGTAAAACCCGCGTTTTTTTTCAGATATGCAACATCATTAATTTTATCGGGAGTCTCTTCTGCAATTTGTTTAAAACGCGAATTGATGTGATCAAAAATATCTTGAAGTGGCTTGCTATCAATCGAACGGTAGCGCGAAATGTAGCGATCACCAGGTTCCATGTCAAACTTTATGTTAGCAACCCCCGCACCATCTTGTCCACGGTTGTGCTGCTTTTCCATTAATAGATGCAGCTTATTGAGTCCGTAGAATGCAGTCCCATACTTATCCACGTAATATTGAAGGGGCTGTTTTAATCGAAGAAGTGCTATTCCACACTCATGTTTTATTGGATCACTCATTGCAACATGGCTTAAATACGGCACAAATTTACAACATTAATTGTGCTCAGAAGCAATAAAAATAGGCTTAGTTTTAACCCTCGAAAGGCAACCAATTACGGATTTAAGCGATTTAGTATTAAATGGCTGAGCCATTGTATCTTGTTATTGATGGAATGGTTCTTGTTATTCCATTTTTTGTAGTAATTTCAAATTCATGAAAAATCTTACGTTGACATGTTTGTTTGCAACACTTTTTGGGCTGCATGCATCTGCACAAGATGTTTGGATGCACCCAAATGCTGGACAATGGGACGATCGGATTGAATACAAAATTGAATTGACTCAAGGCGATATGTTCATCGAAAAAGATGGATTTACGTTTTATCTTCACAATGGAAAGCAATTATTGTCGCATGGCGATCATGCTCACGGAGATGCCGATCATGCCGATGAGTCCACAGATTCCATGATGGTTCACGGAATTCAATCAAAATTTATTGGTTCTTCTTGGAATGGAAAGGTGGCATGTTTGGATTCATCAGAATTTTATAGAAATTATTTTTTGGGAAATGATCAATCGAAATGGAAAAGCAATCTTAGGAGCTACAATCACCTCGTTTTAGAGGATTTTTATACTGGTGTCAACCTCGAAATGCGCGGGAAAGATACGCAGTTGAAGTATTCTCTAATCGTAGCACCCTACGCTAACGCCGCTCAAATTTCTTTTACGTATTCGGGGCAAAACGGCATGTTCATCGATGAAAGCGGAAATCTTCATATTCAGAGTCGATTTGGGGACATCATCGAAGAAGCTCCAATTGCTTGGGTAGAAGGAAATGGAGGTAAACAGAAAGTCGATGTTCGATTTGAATTGGATGGCGAGACGGTTCGATTTGTCTTTCCAGATGGATTCGATGGGTCGAAAACCCTCGTTATTGATCCGAACCTAACTTTTTCAACGTTTTCTGGATCCACAGCCGATAACTGGGGATTCACCGCGGCGCCTGATGTCGCAGGAAATTTGTTTGGTGGTGGAGTAGTGTTTGGAACGGGTTATCCCTTACTTGGTGCCTATGATGCTTCATTCAATGGCGGGACAATTGACATTGGAATCACGAAATTCAATGCCACTGGAACGAATTTATTTTATTCAACCTACATTGGGGGCTCTGGTTCAGAAACACCGAACAGTATCGTAAGTTCGCCAACGGGCGAGCTGTTTATTTTCGGAATTACCTCTTCAGCCAATTTTCCGATGGCTGGATCACCCTATGATAATTCATACAACGGTGGACCGAGTATTCCAAACAATCAAACGAACAACCTTGGATTTGATGGCGGTTCAGATTTATACGTCGCTCGACTGAGTGCAAATGGCGCAAGTTTGATCGCATCAACATACGTTGGTGGATCTGGTACTGATGGATTGAATACAACTTCTTTGTTGTATAACTACGGTGATCAGTTTCGAGGAGATATCGTTTTGGATGCAAATAACAACGTGTATGTCTCCTCGCACACGACTTCTTCAAATTTCCCAGTTGTTGGTGGTGGTCAAGGATCTTTGGCTGGAGGACAAGATGCTGTAGCATTCAAATTGTCTGCCAACTTAAGTAATTTGCTTTGGTCGACATATTTTGGTGGATCGGGGAATGAGACTGGCAATTCTATTCAAATTTCAAGCACGGGTCAAGTCTACATGGTGGGAGGTACAACTTCCTCTGGATTGCCATTTACAACTGGATTCGATTTAATCTATGATGGTGGGATTGATGGTTACGTCGTGCGAATGAATGGCACAACTGGTTCAATGATTTCAGGAACTTACATGGGCTTTGGCGAGTACGATCAAACCTATTTTGTTCAATTGGACATTGACGACTTTGTGTATGTTTTAGGGCAATCACAAACCAATTGGGGAGTGAGCGCAGGATGTTATGGCGTCCCAAATTCTGGTCAATTTATTCGAAAATATGCCACGGATTTGTCTGGACTTGTTTGGACAACCATGGTGGGAGCAGGAACAGGCGATATAGAAATATCGCCAACGGCATTTCTCGTTTCGGATTGTTATGACATCTATTTTTCTGGATGGGGAGGAATACTCAACGCATCAGGTCAGGCTTCGAATTCAACAACCTTTGGTTTCCCGATCACAGTGGACGCCTTTCAAGGGGCAACAAATGGCAGTAACTTCTACATTGGAGTGCTTGGACCTGATGCATCAATCTTCAAGTATGGAACGTACATGGGTGGCGTGTCGAGCAGCAACAATCACGTGGATGGTGGAACGAGCCGTTTCGATAAATCAGGAAGGATTTACCATGCCGTTTGTGGTGCATGTGGCGGAGTAAACAATGGCTTTACGACAACTCCTGGGGTTTGGGCAGAAGCCAATCCAAGCAACAATTGCAATTTGGCAGCTTTCAAATTTGAACTTAGCACGATCGAAGCAGTGGTATCCAATCCAGATCCACTCGTGTGTATTCCAGATCCGGTTATTTTCAACAACAACAGTTCAAACGGAAACGCATTCTATTGGAATTTTGGTGATGGGTCAACGTCAACAGAAATTAATCCAGTCCACTTTTATTCTGGACCTGGCACCTACACGGTAACATTAGTTGTTGTCGACACGAATGGCTGCTTTTCACCAGATTCAACTGAGTTTATCGTGGAAATTGGCGATTTTCAAGGTGGTGTGGTTCAACCTCCTGGGCCGATTTGCCCTGGTGATTCCTATCAATTTGAGGCCTATGGCGGTTCAACATACCTTTGGTCTCCTGCTCAGTTCTTGAACAGTTCAACGATTGCAACCCCAACAGCAACCATTACGCAAACGACAGATTTCCAAGTGATCATCTCAGATACATGCGGAATAGATACGGTGTACGTGACCCTCGAAGTATTCCCCGGAGTCGGGTCGATTTCGAATGATACCAGTATATGCATTGGAAACAGTGTAGCGATGCAGGCCTCGGGCGGTATAACCTATTCGTGGAGTCCAGCGACATATTTGAATGACCCTTCAATTCCAAACCCGGTGAGTACACCCGACAATTCCATTACGTATGTTGTTACCATAACAACGGCTGAGAACTGCGTGTTAACGGAGAATGTGGTAATTGATGTCTATTTCACCCCTCCCATTCCCGTGATTCCAGATAACGTATTTCTCTGTTTGGGTGAATCGGTCGATATCACTGTTTCTGGTGCAGAATCGTATATTTGGGTGTCCCATCCAACCATATCGCCCACAATAGGTCCAAATGTGACGATTTCACCAGTTGTTGATATGTACTATTACTGTGATTTTTTTAACGCTTGTGGTGCAGTTCGAGACAGTGTTTATGCCGACATCATCATTTCATCTGTGGTAGCGGGAACGGATACAATAATTTGTCCTGGAGAAACGGCGACTCTTTGGGCTCAAGGTGGCTTAACCTATTATTGGAATCCATGGAATACATTGAGCAATGGTAACACGTCATTGGTGTTCGCGAAGCCCACTGTACCTACCATGTACCATGTTACAGGTATAGACCAATATGGATGTGCTGCTTCTGATTCAGTGTTTGTTGATTTATTTCCACAGCCATTCATTCAAACTGTTCCCGATGTGTATGCTTTCCTTGGCGATGTCATTCAACTTGGGGCTACGAGCAGCACCGTTGGGCCGTACGTCTGGTATCCGTCTGAATATTTAAGTTGCATCGTTTGTGAAGATCCATTGGCTCAACCGGATCGGAATTATACCTATACCGTATCGTATGTTGATGGGAATGGCTGCCGTGCTTCGGATACCGTGAATATTTACTATGATCCGATCTTGTATGTACCGAATACGTTCACACCAAATCCCGATGTGGATGGTTTTAACAATTTCTTCTTCGCACAAGGTGGAAATATCGCTGAATTTCAAATGCGAATCTTCAACCGTTGGGGCGAATTAATCTGCACCCTGAATAGTTTAAACGAAACCTGGGATGGCTCATTCGATGGTATTCCGTGTCAAGATGGCACCTATACTTGGAAGGCGATCATCAAAGATTTGGAAGGTGAAGAATCGACACATGTTGGTCATGTGAATTTGCTCCGATAGTGCCTTCGGTTTTTTCAGCGTTGAACTGGGCGCGTATTGGCTAAGTCCTACTACTACATTACATTTCTTAGCGCCAAAAGGGATTGGATCTTCTCAATGATTGGCGTAATTGATCAAACACTGATGCTTCGCTAGCCCGATTGGATCACGGATGATCTTATTTCCAAGTGAATGGAAAATGCTGCATGAATCTCACGCATTCAGAGCTTGTGTGCTACAAATAAAGATTGGACGCTCCTTTAGATAAGCGTAAAATTGAAATAGTGTAGCCTACACAAAGCGCTCATCAACTTCCATCACGTGACCACAATTGTCGCACGTTCTTAGATCTTCCGATGCATAGAAGGATCGAAAACGCGACAAAAAGTCGTTCTCGATATTCTCCAACGGGAATATGTACTCGTGCAGTTTGTGGTTGCAGTCATCACAAAACCACATCAAACCATCCATCATATCGGTGCCTTTGCGTACACGCTCAATCACCAATCCTACCGTGTTTGCGCCACGAATGGGTGAGTGCGGAGTGTTTCCAGGAAGCAAGAAAATATCGCCTGCTTTGATTTGAATATCTTTTGCTTGACCGTCTTCTTGAATCCGGACCGTGATGTCTCCCTCCAGCTGATAAAACAATTCCTCACTTTCGTTGTAGTGGTAATCTTTCCGAGCATTTGGACCGCCAACAATCATTACAATAAAATCTCCTGCTTGCACATAAAGGTTCTTGTTGCTTACAGGCGGTTTCAGTAAATCGCGGTTTTCGTCTATCCAGTTTTGAAGATTGAAGGGTGCTATCATCATTTTGTATTTGTGATAAAGATAAGAAAAGTACACAAAAAAAAGCGTCCCGTCCCGATTGTTATCGGGAACGGGACGCTTTTCAGGTTTCGTTTAATTACGTTCTATTGAAGAACAATTCTGAACGTCTTACGTGCTGAATCGTTGAACACTTCAATGATATAGATTCCTGTTTCCAGTCCTCCAAGATCAATTTCAGTTGTAGTCGATCCGTTGATTGCAGACTCTTGCCCACCGATCACGCGACCTTTCAAATCTGTCAATTCATAGCTGAATACATCAGATGATCCGAAGTTTGTGATGTTCACAATTCCAGTTGATGGATTCGGGAAAATCGACATGTCTGCGAAATACAATTCTTGTGTATTCAAGAAATCACACGTGATTGATACGTTCACAACGATGTTCGCAGTATCATCTGGACAAACGCCATTTCCTGTGATGTAATCATAGTTGTAAAGACCTCCAAGTGAACCTGAAGTAATATCTGGACCAGCAAGTGGGTTGTTTGATGGATCATACCATGTTCCACCCAAGTCAACTGTTCCAGACAAACCACCCAACAAGTTGATTGGCTCATTTTGACATGCTGTCAAAGAACCATCATTACCCGCTGTTGAAGGAGGATAAATTTGAACTTGTTGTGATGATGTATCAGCAGCACAACCATCTGTTACGACATATTCGAAATCAAATGTTTGGTATGCCAATCCTGCCGTTGGGAAAATTGAATCCGCAAATGACGCCGTTGGAATCATTTCGAACCATTGACCACCTGCATCTTGTCCAGCCATTCCGTCAAACAAGTTGACAACTTCGCCCGTACATACTTCCAACAAACCAGTTGTTGCACCTGCTTCAACTACGATCTCACGAACATTCAATGAGTAGATTCCTGTTGAGAATGTACTCCATGAATCGTGCATCATATAATATGTGTTTCCTGGTGTTAGTCCACAAACACTAAAGTCTGGTGCCGCTGATGTGAGATCAAGTGCATCATCATTTGCAGCAAGCAGTGTATAGGTGGTGAAATCACCACAATCTGTTGCTTCGTAAATGGCAATTTGACCATCAAATCCTTGATCTATTCCAGAAATATAAACACTTCCAGATGCAGGAGCATCGAACGTAAACCACGTAGTGAAAGTAATGTTTGAGTCACCCCAACCGTCCACTTCGTTATAGCCTGTAGATGGAGGCGCAATTGTGCTTTCGTTCAATTGCGTTGTTGCTCCAGTGTTGTCGAAATAGTAAGTCGTTCCATCAACTGGGAACTCTTGAGCGAAACACGTTGTATCATTTGTCAACGGCATTGTGAATGTGAATGGTCCAACGAAGTTCGATGAATCCGTTCCACAAAGTGCCTGAACATATACTTCATAAACACCGCCAGCCATAAACGTAGCATCGAACGTAGTGTCCGCATTGTTCAAGCCTTGAGCAGTTACCATTGTACCTGTCATCAAATCAAATCCTATTGACCCATAAGCCAAATTGAAGCTTGTTACTGGATATGTTCCAACACCACTGCTTTCAACCCATGACCAAGATGTGTACAATGAATCTACATCCGTTCCAGTTGTTACAGCTGTTACGTCTGAACAGTTTGGAGGTGTCACGAATGTACCAAACAAACCACCTGAACTTTGTGTTGTTAGATCACAATCCGCATAGATGTATACGTCATAAGCAGTGATGTCACTCAAACCAGTCAAAATTGCAACGTTTGTAACTGTTGAAAGCGTTGTTCCAGCCACCAATGGATCGAATCCAGCAGGGCCGTAAATAACCGTCCAATTCGTTTCTGAAGCTAAACCAGCATTCCAAGTGATTCCAGCGTCAGCAGGACCAGCATACACAAGTGTAAATGCTGTTGGATTTGGACAATCTGTGTAGAAGAAGTGCGCACAAGAGTTATTTGTCAAGTACTGTGTGTTGTTTTGAGACAATTCGATGTCTTGGTTTGGACCAGCTACACCAATCGTTGCAGAAGAACCAAAATCATTGAAATCATTTACCTCTACATCGTTGTAGATGAAGTAGATTTCATTTGTTGCCTCATCCATAATTGCTTGGAAGATATATGGCAATCCATTTCCACTGATATGTGGCTTGTTCCATTGAACGATGAATTTTTGGTTTGGAGCCGTTCCAGTTGTTTGGAAATAAACACCATCTGTTGGGCTAGTTTCAACATATAAATCGTCCCACCATGGGTACAATCCATCAACTTGACCAGCCATTGCTCCGTTTGAGAAACCTACTTGAGCAGTAGTTGTACCAAATACAAGTGCTCCGTTTGAACCAATTGTCATGTTGTTGTATGGTACTCCTTGATATAAAAGTGTGAATGGCATTGTCGCGCCAACTTCACCGTCATCACCCAAAAGGTTCAATGTTCCAGTTGTTGAGATGTCTGTAAATCCTGGGCCACATGCATTGGTCACATCCATGTACAAACCTTGGTTGTAGGTATTGAAAGAAACCGGTCCAACGTAGGTTGATGTGTCACCAGGTGAACACACCGCACGAACGTACATGTGGTAGAATTGATTTGAAGCTAAACCAGAAACAAGTTGATTCGTGTTTGAAGCAACCAACGTCCCCGTTCCCGTTCCAGGTGTAAAGCCTTGTGGGCCATATTCAAGTTCCCATGATGTTTCAGAGAATCCAGGTGTCCATGAGAAATTTGCAGAAGTCAAATCTGATCCCGTTAACGTCAAACCAGAAGGAGCTGGACATGTTGGAGCTTGGATTACAGAAATGTCATCGATACAAATATCTCCTTCGAATGATCCACCACTTACAGCGCGGAAACGAAGTTTAACAATTCCCGTATATCCAGTCAACGTTGTTTCGCTTAACAAGAAAGGTTGAGCCTGCGCAGTTTGCTGAGCACCCACGAATGAAGTTACCGGATTCCAAGATGTACCGCCATTGTTTGAAATTTCAACGAACAGCGTTCCAATTTGTGCTCCAAACATGTGGTAATAGAAACTCAACATGGGTACAGTAACTCCCGAAAGATCGATATCTGGCGTCACCAAAAGCGCTTCAGCTCCAAGAGGAGCGCCAGAAGCTTCTGTGTAGAAGAATTTAACACCACTGTTTGCAACATCCGCCCCCGTTCCAAAAGAAGGAGTATTCCCAGTTCCAGTAATATCCCAATCATAAGCCGTTAGTGCTGAAGCTGCCCAACAGTTGGAAGTTCCCAAAGTAGTTGTAGCAGTGTGTGTTTCAACATTGTCGGTCCATGGAGTTGTAACACCAGGACATGGAGGAGGAGGTGTTGTGTTTGTCCAAACAACTGTGTGACATGCGAAATCTGTTCCACATCCAGTAAGGTT
>JBFYPU010000187.1:0-3323 GCA_041303175.1 Crocinitomicaceae bacterium
CGCCCACTTCTTTCACCAATGCTTCATTTTGATTGTCCAAGCTGATGTGGAATCCCGCCTCGATCTTGTTGTCGAATTCGCGATTTTGGTAATAATTGAGCAGCGTTGACACCTCATCCGCATTGAGCAAAGGCATCACGACGAATCCATTTTTATCGAATTCGGCTTGGAGATTATCGTCTTTAAAGATGTTGCGCATACGTAGGAGTTTATAGATAATCGACCGCGTTTCGTTCCATGTTTTTAAAGATACGAATTCCTAAAATTAGTAGCACCAAAACGGGAAGAAATGAGAGGCAATACAGCCAATTAAACGGTAAGTTGAACAAAATTGAGCGCAAAAAATCTATGCTTGTGGCAATTGGATTGAGGTAGTACATGTAATCCCGTATTGGCTCCGGAATGAGCGATGTTGGATAAAAAACGGGCGTCACCCAAATGCCGAAATTAGCAATGTAGGGAATGAAGTGGACAAGATCGCGTTTTCGAACGGTCAACACATTGAGCCAAATCGCGACGCAACTCCCCACGAGGATAGTCATCAGCACGGCCACTGGAAAAAGAAGCAGATGGAAGTGAAAATCCATTCCGAGGATCAGCATGATCACGATAAGCAGCGTAAATGCGACCATAAATTCAACCGTTGCCACCAGAATTTTCGAAAGCGGGAGGAGAATTTTGAGGAAGTACACTTTTCGAATGAGTTCTTGCGAGTGGATCAAGGCTGTTCCTGCGCTGTTGATCATGTTGGTGAAAAAGTACCAAATCGTCATACCACTAAATGCAAAAGCCACATACGGCACATTCCCCGTTTCCAATTTGATGAGTTGGTCGAAGAAAAGGGTGAAAATCGTGAGTGCGATCAGAGGTTGAATGATCATCCAAAGTAAGCCCAACTTCGTTTGCACGAATCGCGCCTTCAAATCCCGCTTCGCAAAAGACAGAATTAACTGACGCGAGGCGTAGACCTCTCGAAAATAGTCGAGAAACGGAACAGGTTTGTTATTGATGATCGTTTTTGACATTATTTCTGAGAAAACATTTTGCGGTGAACTTGGCGACCACCAATCATGCGCGGTGGCAACTTCACCATTTTATACACATTGGTGTAATCGTGCAGATAGAAATCGTAGTAGATCACATCTGGGATCCCAAAAATCAATCGGTATGAACCTCTGAAAATGGGAAAATCTAGAAAGAAGAATGGGCCGAAACACCATTTCACCAGATAGCGAAAGGGCAACCCGATTTTTCCGCCAATGGACATTCGTTTTTGTTCGCGTTTCACAATTTGCCGTGCCTCCTCGAGGTAAGTTTTTTTTCCAACTTTGGATCGTTGTCCCACTTTTCGGTGACGGAATCCGCCCAATTCAATGGTGGTTGTGTGCAATTTCTCAAAACGGAAAAAACGCGCCCAGAGTTCCATGTCTCCCGCCAAATCGTAGTCGAAATCGAGGGTTCCACCTGCTTTTTCCCACAACTCCCGTTTCCAAAAGGATGATTCTTGCTGAATAAATTGGAAGTCGTTTGTGAGGTAGCGGTATTTCGACCAGCGGCACCACGGCAGCGTGATTTGTCCAACGAGTGCACCCGACTCTGTGTATTCACGAGCAAGTCCCATGAGCCAATTCACATTTTTGTATTTCTCAAAAATCTCGGCTACTGTAAATAACGCGTGAGGTAAATATTTATCGTCGGAATTGAGCCAAGCCATGATTTCGCCTGTGCTTTTCTCGAATCCTTTTTGAATGGCGTGGTATTGTCCCTCATCGGGTTCGCTGACCCAATACGCAAAGTGTGAAGCATAGCGTTGAATGATTTCCAAGCTGTTGTCCGTGCTACCACCATCAATCAAAATGTACTCCAAATTTGGGTAGCCTTGCTCAATCACCGATTTGATGGTTTGCTCAAGAAAATCGCCGTTGTTGTAGTTCACGGTGACGATTGATATTTTCGGATAGTTTTCCACGTTGTAGAGAGTTACAACGAAGGTACGAATATTAACAACTCAAGAGAGATATCGTTGTAGAAATGAACCATTTTGAATGTGTTCTTAATCTAGGGTGTTTTTGACAACGAAAGACTCGAGTAACGAATGCTGTGGTGATAAATAAACTAGTACGAAAGAATGGTATATTCAATCCGTCGATTCGCAGCGTTTTCCTGTTCTGTGCATGGAATGTCTTCCGAGGTGCATTTGTTCATGATGTTTTCTTCGCCGTAGCCTTTGAAAGTTAGTCTAGTGGGGAGAATTCCTTGAGAAATGAGGTAGTCCACTACCGCGAACGATCGCTTTTCCGTTAGGATTTTATTGTAGTTGGCAGCGCCTGAAATGTCGGTGTGGGCGGCAATTTCAAGGGTGATTGTTGGGGTGTAAAGCAAGAGTTGAATCAACTTGTCCAATTCATTTTTTAGTGGAGGCGTCAGCTCCCAATTTTCCGATGTGCATGCTATTGTGCCAATTCGGTAGGGTTGATTGAGTTCGAGCACTTCAACCTGATAATCTACAACGAAGTCCGTTGCGTTGGTCGTGTTTTTGGTGCTAAACGAAGTGGTTTTCGTGAAGCTGTTTTTGTTTTTTAAGAAGATGACGTAGTCGATCCCCTTCTCGAGGTCGTACTGAAAGTTGCCATTTGCATCGCTGTAGAGTTGAATCAACTCCCCCGTTTTACCTGTTGTTAGTTGCACCAATGCCCCTTGAACGGGTGCTTGGGTGTGCTTGTTCACGGCTCTTCCCGTAAGTTTAAAGGGAATTGTTCGCGGCTCGCGGTTTGTGATGGTCAAGATTTTTTCCAGATTGTTTGGATCGAAGAGATAACCAGCATCCGTGCTTTCCGCCGTTAATGTGTGATTAATCGTTTCTGGTTTCACCCAACGCTCTCCGTTGAAATAGGTAATGAAGACATCCAATTTTCCGAATGCATTGACTTGATCCGAAGCGTAGAACAAGGCATTATTCGCATCCACATAAGGGAAAAACTCATTTTTAGGTGAGTTGATGGTTGATCCCAAGTTTTCAGGAGCCGACCATTTTCCATTTTCCATTCGGCTGGCATACAGATCCAATCCACCAAAACCTCCGGGCATATCAGAAGCGAAATAGATGATTTGATCGTTGGGAGAAAGTGCCACGTGTCCGACGGAATAGGCGTCGTTATTAAATTCAAACTCCTGCAAATTCATCCAGCGACCATCTTTGAAAGATGCGGTAAATACCTTCATGCGTTTCTCCAAAGAATCGTGTTTCGAATAGTCACTTCGGGTAAAATAAACCGTTTTGCCGTCTTCCGAGTAGGCTGCTGGTCCATCAAAAAATCGGTTGT
>JBFYPU010000188.1:0-5440 GCA_041303175.1 Crocinitomicaceae bacterium
GAGGTGAAGCGATAGTTAGCAAGATCCTTTCGGGTTGAAAAACCTGGTTTCAGAGGGCAGTTTCGATTCGTCGAAGCTGCCTTTTTTGTGTGCTCACTTCGACTGCGCTCAATGGCCCCAGTGGCCCCAGTGGTCTTGCGTTCAGCTCAATGTAACACCTCAGCAGAATTATAGAAGCTCAAATCATTGACAGTTAACGCCCGAAGAACATTCCAACGGTTACTTGAGCCGTGCCACTTCGTGTGATTCCTTTTGCGGTAAAGTATTGCTGCATTCCGAATTCGTCGATGTATGGATCGTTGGTAAAGCGTCGATTGAATTGAAACTTATAGGACAATTCAGCGAACCAACGTACATTTTTTTCACCCCAACGGATGCCGCCCCCACCATGATAATACCAATCGTGATCCAAATAAAACGCTTGCGTTCCAGGAACTTTTCCATATTGGGACAGCGCACTCACATCTGTTAAACCTAACGTCGCGCGTTGTGCAAAATAGGGCGTTATTTTTTGATTGTGATTGAATGAAAAGTAAAGGGGTAAGGTCACTCCAACATCTTTGTTGATCGGGCCTAAAATTTCTTCTGCCCAAATTCCATCAACGCCAATCCCCGTACTGAGACAAAGGTTGTGATCAGGAGAAGCATAGAGTAAATGTTTGAAATCGAACTTGAGGTGACCTAACGTTCCGAGAGAATACGCCAATCCAATGTCTGATTTTTCGGTGATTCCAGTTCTCAACATTCCTTCTATGGTTGGGTAGAAATCGACCTGATCATCAAAGCCTGTTTCTGCAAATCCTGAAACACCGAAGCTACGCTCCAATGCACCTTTCGGCGTTGGTTTTGCGGTTTGCATGATGCTTGAGCTAAAACAGCTTGACACGATTGCTGCCAGGAATAGAATCGCTGGAAAAAACTTCATAGTTGGTCTCGATTTGAAGGTGTAAAATTAATCAATAAATGATCGGGAAATAATGGTGTCAGACGCATCGTCCATGAGAGCGTGAACGAAACATCTCGAATCCGGGATGACATCATCTAAGCAATGATCAGAAAAAAATCATCGAACGGATTGAAAACTTTCGACAGGGAAAATCGGACGTTTGGATGATCAATTCCCAAAAATCACACTATTTTTGAACCAAACAACACTACAATGACACTTCAAGACACCATTTCAGCTGTGGAAACCTTTCACGACGCGTTCGGAATTTCGAACAATTATGTACCAACAACCGATCTTTCCGAAGCGGATATTGAATTGCGCCATCGTTTGATGCAAGAAGAGAACGATGAGTACATGGAAGCAGCAAAAAATGGTGATTTGGTAGAAGTTGCCGACGCATTGGGTGATCAATTGTACATTTTGTGTGGAACGATCCTCAAACACGGATTACAGCATAAAATTGAGGAAGTGTTCCAGGAAATTCAACGTTCGAACATGAGTAAATTGGACGCCGATGGAAAACCCATTTACCGCGAGGACGGTAAAGTGATGAAATCGGAATTGTATTTCAGACCAAATATTGCATCCATTCTTGAGAAATGAGTGCGATAAATCGTTACAATTTGCGTGTTTACGGCATCATCATCAATGCAAAAGGGGACGTGCTCGTTTCCGATGAGCGACGAAATGGTGTTTCATTTACAAAATTTCCGGGTGGCGGATTGGAAATGGGAGAAGGATTAGCCGATTGTCTTCAACGCGAACTCAAAGAGGAATTGGGCATTGAAGCGGAAATTGGTGCGTTATTTTATGTAAACGACTTCTTCCAGTTATCTGCTTTTCGCGACACCGATCAATTGATTAGTTTTTACTACAGTGTTCATGCTTACCAAGGGGAAATTTCCACGTCAGACCATGCCGTTCCATTGACCGACGAGGGTGAAAAATTTCGATGGGTGCCGATGAAGAAGTTAAAACCGGAAATGATGACCTATCCTATTGATAAGGTTGTTGCACAGCAATTGGCGGAGATTGGGATGAAGTGATCTTTTTCACTTCAACTTCTCATTGTCCAAATGCCGCGTGGAATCGCGATTGGTTTTCTTGTCCAAATTTTTGCGAAGCGCTGCTTCGAGATCGATTCCCGTTTGGTTCGCTAGACAAATTAACACAAACATTACATCCGCCATTTCATCGCCGAGGTCTTTGTTCTTGTCACTTTCCTTTTCACTCTGTTCACCATAGCGTCGCGCCATGATACGGGCAACCTCTCCCACTTCTTCCATGAGCATGGCCGTGTTGGTCAACTCATCGAAATAGCGAACGCCGTATTCCTTGATCCAATCGTCGACGATTTTTTGAGCTTCTTTGATTTCCATTATTCACGGTTTTTTGAATCGATCCAAATTGTGACTGGACCATCGTTGATTAATTGCACCTTCATGTCTGCACCAAAAACACCCGTTTCCACCTTCAAATTCGATTGTTTTCGCAATTCTTGACCAAATTCTTCGTAAAGTGGGGTCGCAATTTCTGGTCGTGCCGCTTTGATGTAGCTCGGTCGATTTCCTTTTTTCGTGGATGCGTGTAGCGTAAATTGACTGATCAGCAAAAATTCTCCTCCTACATCTGCGATCGAATGATTCATTTTTCCTTCCGAATCATTGAAAATGCGCAACGAACTGATTTTTTTCACCAACCAATCGACGTCTTCGCGTGAATCATTGGCTTCGATTCCTAACAACACAACCAATCCAACGTTGATTTGTCCATGGATTTGTCCGTCAATTGTTACAGAAGCTTCGCTTGCACGTTGAATCAATACTCTCATCCCATTACCGCTTTTCGATAGGTTTCATTTTGATCTTCTTCCATCAACTGCATGTAGGTGATGTATCGGCTTTCATAAATTTCACCCGCTTCCACCGCATCTTTAACCGCACATTTGGGTTCGTTCATGTGCTGACAATTATGGAATTTACAGCCGTGCATTCGTTCGCGCATTTCTGGAAAATAATGCGACATTACACTTTTCTCCAATTCGGTGATACCAAATGCACGAATTCCAGGTGTGTCCACGATGTAACCGCCAGTTGCCACTCGGTGCATTTCCGCGAACGTTGTGGTGTGCTGCCCTTGTCTATGTGCTTTGGAAATTTCCCCAACACGGATGTCCAAGTTCGGATCAAGCGCGTTGATGAGTGTACTTTTACCCACCCCACTGTGACCTGAAATCATCACTTGCATACCTTTTACAGCATCCCGCAAAAAATCAATGTTTTCCTGTTTCGTTGCCGAAATCTGAACGCAGGGATAACCGATACTTTCGTACATAAAACAAAGCGCATCAGCATACTCTTGGTCGTCTTCGTTGTATAAATCGGTCTTATTGAACAGCAGCGTTACGGGAATTCGAAACGATTCCGCTGAAACCAAAAATCGATCGATGAACGCCAAATGCGTTTCTGGCGATTTTAGCGTTACAATCAAATAGGCGCGATCAATATTGGCAGCCAGAATCTGCATTTGCTTCGAAAGGTTGGTCGATTTCCGCACAATGTAATTTCTCCGTTTGTCAAAATCCGTAATAACGCGATTTCCTTCATCGTCCACATCATCAGAAAGTGAAACAACATCACCTACCGAAACAGGATTCGTGGTTCGAAGTCCATCCATGCGCATGCGCCCACGAATCCGACAATTCACGATCGAGCCATCGTTCAATTCCACGATGTACCATTTCCCTGTTGATTTTAACACTTTGCCTTTCACAGCCATGTTTCAAAGATAATCACCTTATTGGATTTACTTGCGCAATTGAGCCAGAGATAGCAGGTCTACAAAAATGGCCATCGGTGCCAACTATTCCGCCAAAAGTAAGCAAGGCATGTTGAGGAAATTCATGCTCGCGAGTGGTTTATCGCCGTTGCAAATAGTAGGAAAAGATTACGACGCAATGAATAATATGCTTCTTAGGTTTTCGAAACAGGTTTGAGCGACCTATTAGAAAGGCATGGAATTAGTCCTCTCTCAACCATATGAAGGCCTTGGCTTCATTTTTAAATATTTTGATTTTCGTTTTTGGTCGATTAATGTTAATGAAAAAAGTCAAAATAATGACATGCGCAAGATTATCTGAGATAAGTGCAACTTTCTTTCTTTTGTCGGAAGCATATTCAGTAGCGGCAATTTCGCGTGCTTTTTGGGACATTGAAGAAAATGGATTAGCATATACAGCTACTACGTATTCATTTTCACCCACTAATTGATTGTATCCAGCATAGATTTAATGAATATCCTCAGCTTCAATAGTTTCACCTTCTCTAATTTCAAGGCACAGCAAATTCGTGTCAATTAACTTAAGGCTAAATTTATGGTGCTCAATGATCAACATTCGACTAGTAATGACAAAATATAGACCAATGTACTAAAAAGTACGTTTAAAATGTTTTTATTTCCCGTAAATGTTTAGTTGTCTATTATTTCCAATTTGCTATTTTTCTCTCGAAAATTAACTTCACGTTAGCTTTAGTCAGTTTCACTAAGTGGCTGCTACACGGTCTCTTTAGGGGTCAGAGGGAATTTACTTATAACAAAAGAATGATGTGGCGGCTTAAGTAATTGGCACGTACTTATTCATGCTTTCTCTATTCTCCAACCAAAACTCGAATAATAGATGTTGAAGTTGAATTTGTTATCCTTAACAAATACATGCCATGCGTTTGATTCAAATAAAAATACTCATTGGATTGGCTACTTTCCAATTGTTTTAGCACTTTTCCTTGCACATCTAATAGCTCAATTTGATTTGTTCCCTTCAATCCAATTAGCTGAAACGAACCATTGGATGGATTTGGAACAACTTGTATTTTTGATTCTTCAAAGTTGGTGGCAACAACGGATGAATAGTTAAAGGCTCCGTTTAAATCGACCATTTTCAATTTATAATAGCGAATGCCATTTTTTACGTCATAATCATCCAATTGGTAACTTAAATTTTGATTGCTGTTTCCGGCGGCTTCAATTATTCCAATATTTTCGAAATCAATGCCATTTGTTGAGCGAAGAACTTCAAAAAAATCACTTTCATTTTCTGAAGCTGTTTCCCATTTAACCCTAACCAGATTATCCACTTTTTGAGCACTAAAATTGCTTAACTCCGAAGCCAAAATAGAAGTGCAATTATCTATTTCAGTTTGCAAAACGGTCACGCAAACACTTCTTCCACAATCTATACATTGAGCAGGACTGTTTGGAATCTGTGCGGTTAACGTATAATCTCCTGCTTGTGTAATTGGTATTGAGCCTGATGAACCACTATTAATGGTTTCAGAAAACCCACCAGGTCCGGTAATCTGAATTGTTGAACTCCCTACAAAACTGCTCGAAAAACAATCACTTACATCTGAGGTAAAAACTAAATCTGATCCACTACAAACTACATAATTGGTCACTCCTGAAACGTCTGTAGGTATGCTAATTGGCGAGAAG
>JBFYPU010000189.1:0-10041 GCA_041303175.1 Crocinitomicaceae bacterium
CCCTGGTGGCTATGGTGGTGGTAGTGGTAGTGATGATTATTGGGTTGGTGGTGCTGGAGCCGGTGGAGGGTATTCCGGAGGTTCGGGATATAAATTCTCTGTTGGTGGCGGCGGCTCCTACAACATCGGAACCAACCAAGACAACCAAGCCGGAGCTAATGCCGGAAATGGTTATGTGATTATTAGTTGGTAAACTAAACTTATCATAGATACAAAGCCAAGGCAGTTTGCCTTGGCTTTGTATCTTCGAACAGTTGTGATCGCACCCATGACATCTACTAGTAGAGAATATCCAGCCAGAGTAAAAGTTAAGCGCAACAGTGAAGAAGGCTGGGTAGTAATTGATCAAATAAGAGTAGTCGACAAAATTCGTATTAAAAAAAGTTAGGTTCGCGCATAGAAAAGGACATACACGAATGTAGACGTGTGATCCGAGAAACATTGTCTGAAGGACATCTGCTACCAGCGCCTAAGCGGCAGGCGAGATACTACATCGACCGACGAAGTCAGCAGCGCGGCTAAACAACGATACATTTGAAACAAAATAATACACTTTCTCGAATTCACACCATTCACTGTCAAGTGGAGCGTCATTTTTGTGCATTCCAGGCATCATTCCAAATGCCATACCCGAATGACAAATGTAATGTCCTCTGCCAAAGCCAGAACAATCACTGCCGCCCAAATGATAAATGGCGCTTTAGTTAAGTATACCTTCCTGTCCCTGACCGGCTCTTAATTCGTAGGTTGGAAGATCGCAGTTTTGCCTGTATACAGTTCCCTTGGCTAGGATAAAAATCAATGTGATGCCATTTTTCATACAACCGTTTATTATCATTTGTTTGCTTCTAGTGGATTTTTATTCCAAATACTTCGGACTTATTCCAATCAAAAAACAAAAATCCGTACTTCGGCGACCAAATCCCAATTGGAGTGGACCACGTATCAAACGGGAACCCGATCTGTTCTCCATAGAAATTTGCATTCAAGGTATAGATCTGGTCCTCTTTTTTGATCTTGAACATTTGGTTATTCGCAGGTTCTAGCCAAATAATCGTGCCATCTGCAGATATGGACATTGGGGATATGCCACTACCATTGTTAAATCGATGCAACGCAAACCCTTTATATTCGCCATCTAAAGTATGGCTATAATAACGGTTATCTTCTTCGTACTCGACTTTCAGAGAAGCCCACTCATTATCGACCTGTTTTATTATACGGATCAGTTCATCAGGATGAAAAATAATCTGTGGAACACCATTCGTCATGTTGTTTTGCCAGAAGTTCTTGAAATCGCCTGAATCTCCCATGTTAAACGCATATTTCTTATCTTTAATCACTTGATGGGAAGTGATGGATTGGCTTTGAAGATCAACATGAATAATATGGAAAGACGAAGAATCACGGCTGCTTTTTTGAATGGCTGTCACAATCATTTTGCCGGGTTCGGTAAACAACTCCATGTGTCCACTCGAATAATCTGGGTCGCAGATGTCATTCCCAATCATTGATTTTAGGGTGTCTTTTATTCCAGCAAGAGAGTAATAGTATGTTCGATATTCTGGGGTTAGTACTTCAAGCAGCACCGTGTCATTATAGGATGATACAACGCACAATTCACCATCATTCATCACTTTAATATCAGTCCACGGAGCATACGATGCATATTCATTCAAAACCGAAATGTTCATGTCCGAAGAAAGATCAATCAACTCGCATGGCCCGCTATATGGCACAAAAGACCCCGATTTTAATACAGCGCGTAGTCCATCCTCAAAAAAATGCATAAAATTATTCAGATAGAATCCAGTGTTTTTAAGTATTCTGCTTTCTCGAGCCAACTGCAGTGTAACATACTTCTCATTCTCGCTTGGTAAGCCAAAATGAAACACATATTCGTACAGTGAAAGCTCTTCTGGAATAGTTGTCCTCAAGTCTGGATTTACAGCCATGTAGAGATCATTGACGACCTTTTGCTCAAACTGCAGTTTTAATTGTCGAAGCTCAGGATTCACCTCCGCCAGTTCATTCAGAAATGCAATTGCAAAATGATCAGCAATGTTTTCCCATTCAGCACTAGTTCGCCTTAAATCGTTTGCTTCTGAATAATAATGTCCCAACTCATGCGCCATAATGAGCATGATCGTATAATTCCCGACCAGATAAGCATCCTTGCCGTTGGCAAATGCCTCATTAACATTCCAGGAACTATCGGCAATCAGATTTGACCAATTTTGCCAATACACATAGCCCTGCTTCTTTTTCGAAATTAATTCAGTCTGTAATATCCGTTCGTCATTCGTCATCGATATAGGTTCCAAATAATTTTGTTTTTCAAGTCGAGGTCTAGGTTTATTCAGTTCCCATCCAGCCATTTCATAGCAACGTTGAATGTCCATAAAAAGTGAATCTGTTTGCCCCTTTTTGAGATGAGATAAGATCCTGTTAGCCGTGGTTTCGGATACGGAAACTTGTCCGTAACAAGCACTTATAGATGCGAAAAGGAGCAGGATGGATTTTTTTAGGAGTTCCATTTAGTCGATGTTAGAGTTAAGCTGATTAAATGTAAACAATCTAGCTTACTTCGGATCGTATTTCACAAATTAATTGAAAGAAACTAAATGCCTCATTTGTTCACATAATTGGACGATATTTATGGGTTTGACAGGAAGACTTGTAAATAAATTCGGACGTAAAAATTTGCTTCTCTTTGGTTGGTCCTGATGCGGAAGCAATAGCAAGATCGTGGAGGATTCCTCACCTCAATGTTCATCGGAAATTTGCTTTTTGGAATTGGCTTCTTGTTCTCGTTTACAGGTTATTTGAGCAGTTCAAAGTCCATGCGGGCATTCAAAGAATCGCTTGTGGCACGTGAACAGAAATCAGAAGAATAGAAATCCTTTCCCGCCCGCGCGCAGAATTTTGGAATGAGAGATTGGCTTATTTCCTTCCAGAATTACCACTTTTTCATTAGGTTTACGGATTAACAAATGTCAGAATCAAGGAACGCTCAGCTCATCACCGTTAACAGAATTCTTATCTTCTTGGGAATTCTTGCAGGTGTAATCGTGATTTATAAAGCTGCGACTTTATCGTTTACCCACGATGAAAGCGCATCCTACCTGATCATGGAGAACCATTCAATCTGGCAAATCTTCACCGATGAAAGTGCATGGAAGTCGGCAAACAATCACATTTTAAATTCAACACTTTACAAGGTGTCGACCAGTATTTTCGGTCAAAACGATTTTGCAATGCGCTTGCCGAACGTGCTCGCATTTTTTGGTTGTTTGTGGATCGCGTTTTTCATTGTCAGAACTAAACTCTCAAGCCCAACATCCAAATTTGTCTTTTTCGCTATTCTATTCTTTAATCCCTTTGTCCTCGATTTTTACAGTCTCTGTCGAGGTTATGGACTGAGCATGTTTTTCCATTTCGGGTTTCTCGCAGCTATCTGGCATTTTCACGATACAAAACGCATTTCGATGCTCTATATCGCATACGGATGTTTAATTTTTGCGTGCCTCTCGTTGCTAACGAGCTTGGTGCTCTTTCCAACATACACCCTCGCGCTTTGGATTACGAGTAAATCACATCAATTCGATCGAAAACACCTCAAACACATCATTTTGGTGCCGATCATTTCAGGAATTATAGCCCTACTACTTTTGGCCAAACCCATCCTTTACCTCATTAACTCGAATGAATTTGAATACGGAGTGGCGAGCATCTGGGATTCGTTTAAAAGCGTTATTCTGAGTACCTTCACCATGGTGTCACGACAGGATTTCATGTGGGTCTATGACGTGCTAACGGTTGTTTTCCTATTCATACTCATATACGTGTTGTACGTTTCCATCAAACAGCGCAAGAACATCTATGTTTCAGTGAGCGTAATGGTCTTCATTGTGCTCCTGCATGTCCTGTGTTTTGGCTTGGGAATTATGTTTCCAGTCGATCGAAAAGTGACCATCTATATACCCATTTTGGCGCTTCTTTTTGCAAATCAGATCAACAATCTTCCTACGGAGCGTTTGAATCGAGTGACCACCGTTTTGTCATTTTCAGCGTGTATCCTCGCACTACTTTCGAACAAATTGGACCGAACAACAGAATGGGCATACGACCGAAAAACAAAGGATTTCATTCTCCATGTCGATCAGCTTGCAAAGAATGATCCGAAAGTGCTCCTAACCGAATGGTGGTTCAACCCCAGCGCGGACTACTATATCAAAACTTTGAAATTGAAGAATATTCAATTGTTGCCGTATGATAAAAAGTTCGATCTTCGATCAAAGCCTGACATGGTGATTGCGTTTACGAAAGAAATGGTAAACAATCCATCCTATCGTTTGGTTGATGCTGTTGGGGGGTTAGGGCTGTATACGAGGCGATAGTCGACACGCTCACGGTTCATCACTGGACTCATCGGACTATTTAAGTCCCTCTATTACAGGCCATAAATTTTTCTTATTTTTTGTTTGTATTAAACTATTTCCTTTTATTTTAGTTTACCGTTACATGCAGAATGAAAGCTACTAACATGGATGGATTAAAAAATGCTGGCATGAATTATACCGACGTAAAGGAACAGTTGGGACTTTTTTTCATTCAAGAAAAGGTGCAGGCTGCTAGTGAAATCACCAATAAAAGTTATTCACGCACTGACAATTCAGGGACGTATCTCGGTGGTACTTCTTCCACCAAAACGGTTAGTTTTTATTACTTGGAAATTCGGTTTAAAAATGTGCCAATCGGTTTACCAGCCTTTGAAATTAGTTCAGCTGTTTTTCTAAGAAATTTCTTCCGTTCCGCATTTTCAATTTTTGGGGTGTCAAAAAAACGCAAAAAGTTTTCTCTAAAATCCGTGAATAAATCATTCGATTTTTACTTTCCAAAAAACACATCATTAAAGGAGATCGAAGATGAGCTGAATATATTGTTCAATGATGATGCGAACAAACTTTATCTTGATCTGATTCAACAGAAGTTCAAGGGTGATTTACGCTATAACAACCGATACCTGACATTTTCAACCTTACAAATTCCAGAAAGCAAAGAGGAGTTGGAGAAACTGAAAGCGGTGCTTTTAACTATCGTCAAATGGGTCAATCTAGTGAAGACCATCACTCCGAATCCAACCAAATCGGTAAAATGTATTGGCAAATTCATCACTCCAGAAGTGAGCAACGAGATTAAGTGGGAGCATCCGGATGGAGAGTTTTCTCGCGCTGTCTACCCAGAAAGTGTCTATGATTTCATCCACGTAATTTCGAAAGATTACTGGACGGATGTAAACTACCGCGAAAAGCCTGTTGATGATTGGTTAAAAGATCCTACACTCCTTGCAACGCTCAATGTTGAGGAATTAAAGAGTTTGTTTACCCATTTCGTTCGTACAGAACGGTTTTGTGAAGGTTTTTGGCAAACGATGATCGAAAAGGATTATGTCAGGCACGTATTGTCAAATCCCAACTTTAAGTCATAATTTTATAAGATTCAGCGAACTATGAAACAACTACTCACACTCTTCAGCATCTTGCTTTCAACGTCCTCATTTTCACAATTGCCGTATATTTTAGTAACCGAGGGTTATAACGGAAAAGTAAGTAAAATAGATCCCGTAACAAATACTAAAATTGCGTCAATTCAAGTTGCGGATTCAACAGGGCCAGCAAATTTTGCAACAACTGACATCGTGATTGATACAGTTCATAATTGGGCCTTTGTCTCATGTAATGCAAGCAACACAGTTGCAATTATTAACTTAAACGATTGGACGTGTACCTATCCCAGTAATCCTGTAATCGCCGGATTTGGTGAACAACCCATTGGTATAGCCATCAACAGTTCAGCCACAAAGCTGTACCTGACTACACGTGGAGCAACGGGAACCATCGAGAGCTCGAATCCAGTCGAAGTGATTGATATTGTGGGAGCTTCTTTTCCACCAACTCTAACCAAAACAGCAAACATTCCAGTTGGTAAACATCCTATAAAAGTTCTTCTAAGCCATGATGAGCAATTTGGAGTGGTCTCTTGCAGAAATGAATCGAGAGTGTCTGTATTCGATCTATCTACTAATGCCGTTATTTTTAATCACAACTATGCAGATGCTACCTTCGAACCAGAGGGATTAGCCATTCATCCAACTCAGCCAATTGTGTACATTACAAACCACGGTGCCAACACAATTGATCTTCTCAATCTCACCACGATGAGTGTAATGGCAACCATACCTGTAACAGGAACGCCGCCCGAACCAGAGCCAAGCGGTGGTATGTTTTCTCCCAATGGAAATCAATTTGCTTTGTTGGCACAGGCTACCGACAAAATTTATCTTTACAATACCACAAATCCGCTTGCTCCTGTACTAATAGGAACAGTCATGTCAGGAGGACAGCAACCTCACACAGGCGTGTTTTTGAACGATTCAATTGCGTATGTGCCCAACACAAACAATCTAAACATGAATGGGGGCGTAGCTCATTTTAACACAAATAGTTTCGTCAATGCTACCCCGATGCCTGGAACCTGGAATGGACCACTTGGCATGGCGCTTGTGAAGCCAAATCCAACGATTAGCATTGCCCTAAATTCGGAAAATTCAGTCCTAAATGCGTTTCCTAATCCAGTTATAGATAAATTGAGTTTCACCAGTGATAGTCCTATTCCGTTATCAGAAGTGAGCATTCATGATTGCTTAGGAAAATACCATGAGGTCGAACTTCATAACGCCAATGAATTAGATTTATCTAGCTTCGATCGAGGTTTATATTTTATCGTGGTAACGGATCAGTATGGCAAACAATATCATTTAAAAATAGTAAAGGACTAGACGTGAGATTTGAAGCAAAGACAGAAAATTCAATTGACGTGCAACAACAAGGTTGGCAGGCCCTGAACCGATAGAGATAGACAAAAACATGGAGACCCATTTTTGATTGACCAAAATTCCGACCTACCAGCAAAAAACTTGCTCGGAAATCAGAAGTTCACCAACAGAAAAACCAATACAAACAGCATTATTCACTCCACAAAAAAAGTCCCAGCATTTCTGCTAGGACTTCCAATGTTTTCAACTACAATTATGCAACTTCCACAACTTCTGCTTCCGATGCATTTTTCTTAACAGACTCAATTCCACCTTCCATTCCTGAAGCGTCTGCATACATTTGGCTTGAGCCAATCACTTGGTGATTCGCCGCTTTTAGATTGAAATGGTACTTGCCCGAATCACTCACCGTGCGCTCGTATCTAGCATCTTCGCCTGCGTTTTTTTTCACAGATTCGATTCCATTTTCGCAAGCCGATTTCGAATTATACATTTCACTTGTCAAAATGATTTGGCCGTTTCCAGCTTTCAAATTGAAGTAGTGTTGATCACTTTTTGATACCTTAATTTCGAATTTTCCCATGATTTCCATTTTTTTGGTCTTAAATATAGCAATTTTCAGAATTACATAAAAGCCTCTAGATTCTATTCGATTGATGCATCAACATTCAAAAAAAACAACATTCACGCCGAAAACACTAGTGGATGTCTTCGTCTCTTGGCTGCTCTTCAAGAGGGAAAAGTTTCACCGCTTCAGGCACGCCTTGCAGCCTGTCCAGAAAATCTTCAAGTTGCGAAACATTCAACCCCTTCGCGATGATTTTCTTATCCTTGTCCAATAAAAACAGCTTAGGCGTCATAAACACGTCAAAGGTCGTTTGGTAGTTCAGGGATTCTAAGGTTGTAGGTTTCCCCGGACCAATAAATTTCTGCGGATTCGCCTTGGCTTCCGTGTACAATCGATCCGTCATAGCCACGTTGATGAACTCAAGATTGTTAACCTTCACGAACTTCTTCCATTTTTCAAAATCTTCGCCAACTGCTTTTCCCACAGCAAAAATTTCGATGTTGCGATCACGGAATTTCTGCGCATACAATTCTTGCAATTTCGGCGTAATTTTCTTGCAATGTCCACACTCCGGATCCCAAAAATAGAGAATCGTATATTCACTTTTCAGGCTGTAGTAATCGCGCCAAACTCGATCCGTGGTATCGACCAGACAGATGTTCGCGGGAACAATTCCCATCACCAAACCGTCCATTTTATCCATCTGCTCACAGAATTTTTTTAGGTTATCCTCAGGCATCCAAAAAGCGGGCGATTTTCCTTCTGCATTCTTCGAGCAGTAGTAGCGCATTCCCATCGAAACGAATACTTTGTCCATCCCCATGATTTTGCTTTTCTCGTAATTGCTCGTAATCCATGAAACGGTATATTGGAACATATCCGACGTTGGCGGCATTTTATCGCACAACGCAAAGGCATACTTGATCAGCGTATCCCAATGCTGGTAAATCATATTTTCCTTGAAATAATTTTCCAATTTCGTATGAAAGATCGAAGTGTTCACTAAACGATCGTCTTGAAAATTCACGTTGTCGAAATAGTGCTCACGGAAATACTTGTAGCGGAAATTGGAATCGATGATTTCGCCTTTCTCGTTCACCGGAGCCTCTGGAATGTCAACATCCATCGACATTTTAATGATCAACGAAACGAGTTTGTCCGGGTTGTTTTTGATCAAGTCCTTCTGATACGCAATCACTTCTTTGTTCTTGTCATCAATCATGGTGGTCAAGGTCTTGAAGCGCAACGATTCTTTGTCCAGCGAATCACGTTCTTTACTCAATAACTTGATTTGTGAAAGTTCTTTGGAAATGTGTGAAACATACGGCATGAAAACCGTGTTTTCAGCGGAAACCTTCACTTTTGCATTGGGCATTGGATTGGTCGCTGTAGATTCCATGTATACGTCTTCGTTGTTGTAAACAAACTCAAGCAATTGTTGACCAGGAAGATACAAGGCCAAAATACCAGGTTTTTGTTTGGAACCATCAAATTCAATCACGCCTTTTTTCATCACTGCAGTGTCTGCATAATACAGCCCCTTCCCAAAATAGCGCACCAAATTTAAAGTCGTATCCTCAATGCCGCTAATTTTGAACTTAATGGATTGCGAAAACGCCGCACTCGAAAGGCTTAGGCATGCAATGAAAACAATAAATTTCATCATGATCGTTTTTCGTTTATTTAAAGATAGTCGATGTTCATTTCAAAAGTAAATCTCTAGAAAGGATTAACACATCTTTAACGGTTAATATTCGTTAAAGATGCCTTTTTTCGCAGTGTAATAACTCGCGCCTGCAAAAATTCCATACGCAACAAGCAATGCGATCACGCTTGTAGGCGTCAATTGGGTATCCACAGCCACACCGCCAGAAGCAAAAATTCCGTCAAGAATGAATTTTAGACCAACGAAAACGCTAAAGCCAATGACCGTTATGATGCCAAAAATCCGTGCGAAATAGAAGAAAAATTTCCGAATGATTTTCTGCGGATGGTAGCCTATGCGCATGAGGGTGCGCACTTCATACGCATTTCGTGACATGAGCAGTTGCATGTATTGGATCAACACGAGGCCAGAAACAAGCACAGCAATAATAGAGATTGCCATGATCACAATGACCAGTGTTCCCACGATGCTTTTGAGGCGACCGACCACCATTTGTGAATTGCGCGATTCCAAGCCACGTTCCTCCAACATATCTTCCACCAATCCAAATTCATTTTCCTTGCCTGAAATCAAAATTTGGGTGATTTTTTGTGGTGTCCCATCGGAAAAATTTGCCGATCCATATTCCATAAAGGACTCTGGCACCAGAATGGAAGAAACCTGATTTGTGAAGCCAACAACACGGCAATTGAATGATTCTCTCTTTCCTTCGTATGATAATTTGAATTCGCAGTTGATTTGTTTTACGAGATCATCCGAAATTTGCGACATCCCTTGTGCGCTCATGAAGGTGTTCAACATGACAAAGAGATCGCGGGGCATAATGATGGGCACGAATTTATCACCCGGATTCCAATCCCACGTGTCTGGCTGAACATCGAGGAATTCAGGATCAATTGTTTGCACAGACGCATCGGTTGAAATCGGCGGAACGAGAGGATCCTTAGTACCGAAAAACACCCCGAAATT
>JBFYPU010000190.1:0-8846 GCA_041303175.1 Crocinitomicaceae bacterium
TTCCTTCTTTGTCTGTGCGAATGCGTTGTATCTCGAGCATTTTCTTGTTGTTTTATTGCGGTGCGAATTTAATCAAATGTCTTCCAAAAACGATTGGTGTAAACAAAAAATCCCACTCCGAGGAAACGGAACGGGATTCTTACCAATAAGGTGTGCGTTCAATTAAGCCTCAGTCGTTTCAAATGGAACGATCGAAACAAACGAACGATTATTTTTCTTTTTGCGGAATTCTACCAAACCATCAGTCAATGCAAACAATGTGTGGTCTTTTCCAATTCCAACATTGTTTCCTGGGTGGTGAGTGGTCCCTCTTTGGCGAATGATAATATTCCCTGCAATTGCAGCTTGTCCACCAAAAATCTTTACTCCCAATCTCTTGCTTTCAGATTCGCGACCATTTTTCGAACTACCGACTCCTTTCTTATGTGCCATCGTATTAAATTTTAATCCCGTACAAAACGGGCGTTCAAATTATGCTTTAATATCGTTAATCGTAATGGCAGTAAACTGCTGACGATGCCCGTTTCTTTTTCTATACCCTTTTCGTCGTTTCTTCTTGAAAACGACTACTTTATCTCCTTTAACGTGCGATCCTACCGTTGCCGTGATCTTTGCACCTTCTATAGCTGGGGCGCCTAAAGTAACTTTTCCTCCGTTGTCTACAAGAAGTACTTGATCGAAATCAATTTTGTCTCCTTCTTGCGCATCCAAACGGTGAACAAAGATCTTTTGGTCTTTTTGCACCTTAAATTGCTGCCCTGCTATCTCTACAATTGCGTACATAAATAGCTAATTAATTATTTTTATTTCCCGAAAAATCGGAGGGCAAAGATAGAAGTTTTTATTAACAATCCAACGTTGAAGCGGAAAAGTTTGAAAATTATTCTTCATGAATCGGATTCAACTCGCAGAATTAAGCTTAATTGATGATTTTACTGTATTTTGCACGTTATGAATCGTCTTATTTTTGCTGTCTGTTTGATTTTGTTCAATCCGCTTTTATCCTGTCAAACCGATAAGGTTCACGAAGCGTTTGTCACGGAAAACATAGTGATTATTGTGGTGGATGGTCCACGCAATTCCGAATGCTGGGACGCTGGAGCAAGCTCAATTGCGCCAAATCTTCACGCGCTCAAGTCGCAAGGGGTGTTCTTCTCCAATTTCACAAACGATGGAGAAACGCGAACCGTACCCGGTCATGCGGCAATTACAACAGGTGTCTACGAGAATCTAGACAACACAGGGCTAGAGGAACCAAAACATCCGTCTATTTTTCAATGTTGGAGGAAGGAGTTTGATGCTCCTGAGAACGATGCTTGGATCATCGCAAGCAAAGACAAATTGGAATCCCTCGGAAACTGCACGCTTTCTAGTTGGAAGGATTCCTATCTACCAAAAACACATTGTGGTGTTGACGGTGCTGGACAATTGAGTGGTTACCAAGGTGATAGTCTAACCGTAGTTCAGGGCTTGAATATTTTGTCGACAAACCATCCCCGTATGACGCTCTTCAACCTGCGTGAACCCGATTTTTCAGGGCATACAGGGAACTGGGACGCCTACATTGAAGGTATGATGAAATCGGATGAATACGTGCAACAAATTGTGGATTTCCTCCAATCGGATCCGTTTTATGCGGGCAAAACAACAATTTTCATCACAAGCGATCACGGTCGGCACCTCGACGGAGTTTCGGGCGGATTTGCCCATCATGGAGACGATTGTGATGGTTGTAGAAACATGGGATTGCTAGTGATCGGTCCAGATTTCGATCAAGGAAAAGTTGTTTCCACTCCGTATAGTCAAATTGATATTTCAGCCACGATCGCCCGCTTGATGAAGTTCACCATGCCAAATGGAAATGGACAGTTCATGGCTGAATTGTTTGAGTAATGTGAGCTGCTAGATGTAAATGAATCCAGCTGCTTAGTATTCAACAATCCCAACCCCTTACTGCTTTATGAATTCAGCTAAGAAGGTACTGCCATCCAAAGCGACGTACTTAATTACGTAGTAACCACCACTCAGATGAGTAACGTCCAGATTGTATTGATTCGGATCGATTTTCGTGTAATCAACGGCATGTTCCCGACCCATAATGTCATAGATGCGGATACTTTGCATTTTCTCTCCCATGCTTAAACCCAAGACTACGGTAAGATTACCTGAAGTTGGATTCGGGTAGACCAAAAATGCATCTGTAATCACTGTCGTGTCTGCAGGTGGTACGTAGACGAAATGCGCCGTAAAGGCAATCGTGTCAGTTGTCAAGGTGTCCAAGAAAATTGGATTCAAGGTGTCCGCGATTAAGGGATTATGTTCCCAATGGGAAAACTGAAAATTGGGTTTCCCAATGGCTTCAAGTCTTACAGGAACACCATCAAAATAAACGCCAGTCCAAGGGTACACCTCAGGCGTGATCGTGCTGATGTTGATTTCTCCAGCATCAAACGGATAGACATCCAAACTTACGTCCACTTGTTTAGGTAGGTTGAAATTGCTTTCAATGTGATCCCTCACTTCATCAGATCGACACAGTAGTTCACTTTGAAAGATCATGTGATTTTGGTAAAATGCATCGACCTGCGCGGGAACATCGTTCGGGTTGCCCCATCGATAGTATTCATTCGCCATCTCAGAAACTGTCAGATTGAACATCGTGCTATCGATAGCCAGCAAGCGAGAAGGTAAATAATTTGTGTTCATCAGATCGGCATAACGGTTGATGAAGTAATTTTTGAAGCGCTCATTTTGGATACTTTGCAACCAAACATTGATGTAGGGTAAATCGACACTTTGATTTTGGATAAAGTCGATGGCATCGAAGGTACAATCCGACCAGCTATTGGGTAATAAGGCCAATTCAGGGTCAATCATACAAAAGCGCCACCGCTGATTGGTTGCATTTGATCGGTAAATTTTAATGTTATTCCCAGGCCAATCCGTGTTGCCCATCCACGTTTCCCCAATGATGTAGTCGGTGTAATAGGTCAAATCAAAATACGGGTCAGCGTTCTCCCAATAACTTGTGTCTGTCGGATCAAGTTGGTTGAATGCATCATAATCATTCCGGAAATTTTGAACGTCTCCTTCCAATGCTCTCAGTGTATAGTTATAGAAAGCCGACAGCGAAAGGATCTCTGTTGAATCCGGATGTGCATTTTCAAGCGTTTTAAACATCTCGAGGTTGTATTTTTCGCGCAATTCATACAATCCGAAATACTGACCATTGATATAAACCGTGACAGGTCTCCACGCCGAATAGTAGCCATTTGCGCCTTCCATCATCATTCTCACTTGTGCGGCTTCTTTGTAGGGGAGGATTAAATATTGGTTACTTCCATTTCTCAAATAGAAATCACTGTATTTGGTACGCAAGGGTCTGTTTGGAATAATGGGATAGTCAATCGCTCCTTCTCCCAGCACACCATCTCCCCATTTTACACGAAACGAACGTTGCGGATTGGAACGACTTCCACCCAAGCCACCGTCCATGATGATTCCAGCACGTTGGCTGAACAATAGGTTGTGTGCATCGGTTGAGTCGAAGTATTCAACATGGGCAGCTTTTAACCAGTCTTCGAAGAAATTATCGAACATACCCGTCGGGCCGTATAAATTTTCATTGTCCGTGATCACAGAAATAATCGGCGTGACGTGATCAACATTGAAGAAATATGTCGCGCTAGTAGTCACAGAAGGCAAGTATCCACTTTTAAACACTTTCGCTCTTAATACCGTGCTTTGATAAATGAAGATAGGTGTACCCACGTAGATCAAGGAATTCAAATCGGGTTCACTTCCGTCCGTTGTATAACGGATTTGTCCTGCTGGCACATTGGAATCGATCATGCTGATGGTAAATGGGGTGGCATAAACACCACTGGTGACACTAAATATTGGAGCTAACGCCAAGCTGTCAAATGCCGTTGCGCTGTTGTTGGAAGCATTGGGCGTCGGTGGTTGAAATTTTTTGATCGTTGCGGAGCCATTCGGAAATGATCCAATGCTCACGTCAGGTAAATCCCCCGCGTCAACATCTAAACGGCTCAATAGGCTTTGTGTTGGAGAATAAAGATAAACCTTCTCTCCGCCAGAAGCGAGTTTGAAATTGGTGTGATTCTGGAATCCGCCAAGAGGAAAGTACGTGTTGGTTAAAGCAGTGTCACTCACCAAGCTCATACTGCATTCAACATAGGAATAGGTCTCACTCGTTGTTGATGCGACATCAAATGCAAGGGAGTTGATCGGGCCAGCGATTAAACCAGCGGCTGTCAGTTCACTGGATCGAATCAAAAGTTGATGACGTGCCGCCCAATACCAATTGCCATACGGTGAGGGATAATCCGTGTAGCTGTTTGTTACCGTTCCATTTCCAATTATGGCACCATTGAGCATGATGTTTGGACGTTGTTGCGCAGTGTTCCCATAGATATCGGAGCAAGCATTTTCACTACCGTCAACCACCGAGAAGAGCGATGAATGGAACGAGGTTGGAGTTTGATTGTGGCTCGAGTTTACGGTATAGCCGACAGCATAGGAACACACGTTCACAACAATATTGGAAACGCCATCCCACTCAAATGGTGTAGAGAAAGGATGATTGTTCCAACCAACAACAGGCGCAAATGTTCCTGTATTCAATACGGTGACGAAAGGTGCTGTGGCATAGCGATCCTTGCCGCTGCAAAAAACAACGGCATATCCACCTGCTGGAATGATCAAATGAGGCAAAATCCATTTATTTGGAACGAGGGAGTCGTCGGTCAGTGCATAATTAAGCAAGTCGATGGAACTTGCGCTTGTGTTGTGCAATTCTATCCAATCTTCAAAATCACCGTCTTCATCGCTAATGGTTGAATAGTTTTTGTTGCTGCCTTCGTTGATCACAATTTGTCCGAAGCTGTCAGCAGTCATCAAAGTAAATAAGAAGAAGAGAAGCGTTTGCAGCGTTTTCATTTTCAGAAGTTTGTATTAGCATGAATGGCTCAAATTGCCTAGCGAAGCGATCATCACTTCAGCTAGGTATCAGGCATGATCCCATCAAATTTACCAAAAACTATCAACTTACACCTTTTAGTATTAAAGTGAATCAATTTTACTGTCCCCGCAATCTTCCCGCATTCGCAATGAAAACACCAACGATCGTAACAGCCATGGCTGCCACTTGCCACCCGTTGATCGTTTCACCAAAAGAGAGTCCAATGATTACCGCAATGATTGGGATGAGGTATGTCACACTGCTCGCAAACATCACCGACGAAAGGGCGATCAAGCGGTTGAAGACGATTAGCGCAAACGCAGTACCGACAACACTTAGAATCAAAATCGCTGTTGCACCTTCTAGCGCTTTTGGATGGGATTGAAATGTTCCGACTACATCCTGTTGAAATGCGATGATGATACTTGGCAAGAGCGTGATTAGAAAAGCAAGCGAGGCAATTTGAAAACTCTTGAGGTGGGATAGTGTGTGGCGAATGGTATTCAAACTTACGGCGTAGCAAACTGTGGCAATTACAATGGCCAATACATGGGTCCAATTTCCTGAAATCGACAAATTTTGACCAGAAATCATAAGGGAAACAACGCCAATCGTGCCGATAAACACCCCAAACAATTGAGTTTTAGTTAGGCGCACCTTGAAAACAAACGCGCCTATGATCAACGCAAAAACGGGTGTGCAACTGTTCAGCATACCTGCATAGCCCGATGAAATTCCCGTTTCGGAATAGGTGAACAGGAAGGCAGGGAAGAAGTTTCCGCAAAATCCCACAACAGCAAGTTTGCCAACTGTTTTCCAATCGCGCAATGCGGAAAGATGAGCCAAGGCAAAGGGCAAGAGAACGACACCTGCAATCACCATACGCAACGCGCCTACTTGACTGTCGCTAAAAATGGATTCACCCGTTGTCGCATACATTGCTCGTTTCATCAGGATGAATGAACTGCCCCAAATCATGGCGAGAAATAACAACAAAATCCAACTCAAGGTACGCTTCGACATGCCGCAAAGGTACTCCATTTTTATGGGTGGAGAAAGCGCTTAGTTTTCAACACTGAAAAATAATATACCACTTCTTACCACTTTTTACAATTGCCTATAAATAGTGAGGTTTAGCACGATGTATTGTAACCTTTTTTCTATATTTGCGTTCAGAGTTATGAACAATGTAAATCTCAGTGGTAAAAAGTGGTAAAATGTAAGTATTTTTATCCAATTATTATCCGTTATGGCAGGCTTAGTAGGAGAATTTGAAGTGAAATTGGACGCCAAAGGGCGTTTCTTGTTTCCTTCCGGTTTACGGAAGCAACTTCCTCCTGCAGCTCAGCGAGATTTCATGTTGAACAAGGGTTTTGAGGATTGCCTCACCCTATTTCCCCTTACCGAGTGGGAAAAACTCAGCGAAAAGCTATCGAAACTCAACCTGTTCAAACCGAAAAACCGAATGTTCTACCGATTGTTCCACCAAGGAGCAAAGTTGATCAGTCTCGACAACGCTGGGCGTGTGTTGATTCCTGTAGCGCACGTCGAACGAGTCGGTTTGAAGCAAGATGCAATGTTGATAGCATACAATGATCGAGTTGAGATTTGGGACAAGTCGAAGTACTTCGAAATGATCGAAGGCTCCATGACGGATTTTGCCGATTTGGCGGATGAGGTAATGGGAGACTTGAACGATGACGAATAAACCAGAATATCACATTCCTGTAATGCTGCATGAGTGCATTGATGCCTTAAACATCAATCCTGATGGCGTTTACGTCGATGTTACCTTCGGTGGTGGTGGTCATTCCCGTGCCATTTTTGAACAGTTAAGTCCAAAGGGGCGTTTGATTGCGTTTGATCAAGATCCTGATGCCAAAAACAATGCGTGGGAGGCGGATAATTTTGATCTCATTCCTGCAAATTTCGCATTCATGGCAAACCATTTACGTTTGATGGGAATCAAGCAGGTGGATGGGATTCTTGCTGATCTAGGTGTGTCGTCACATCAGTTTGATGAGGAAACGCGGGGCTTTTCGATTCGCACAGACGCTAAGTTGGACATGCGCATGAACCAGAAGAGTGAGTTGACGGCAGCAATCGTCGTCAATGAATACGAGGAGGAGCAATTGTTGAAAATGTTTCGAGCGTACGGCGAAATTCCAAACGCATTCAAGTTGGTGCGCGAAATCTTGGCTGCGAGACGAAGTGCAAAAATTAAAACAACCATGAACTTGATCGAGGTGGCAACCAAATGCGCGCCGTTTCGAAAGGAGAATAAATACCTCGCACAAGTGTTTCAAGCAATTCGAATTGAGGTAAACGACGAAATGGATGCGCTCGAGAAAATGCTCGAACAAACGGCTGATCTCTTGAAACCTAAGGGTCGCTTGGTGGTGATGTCTTACCATTCTCTTGAGGATCGTTTGGTGAAAAATTACACAAAACGAGGTTCACTCACAGGGCAAATTGAAAAGGATTTTTTTGGAAATGTACTGAAGCCATTTACTGAGGTGGTGAGACATCCAATTGTTCCAAATGACGAAGAAATTGAACGAAATAGCCGTGCACGCAGCGCGAAATTGAGAATTGCAGAGCGCAATGGATAACGAGTACGTAGATAAGGACAAATTGGACGCACAAGAAGCGTTGAATGCTGCGAAAAACAAGAAGCAGAAGGAACGCACGCGCCAAAAAGTGGAGAAAAAACCGAGTGCATTTGTCCAAATTCTAAACGGCGATTTCTTGACCAAAGAGTTCATGCTCGGAAACCTGCCGTTCATCTTTTTTGTGATGTTTTTGCTCCTACTAACAGTCTCGAAAGGCTATTACGGCAAGCGGTTGTCGGACGACGTAAGTAGAACGCAATTGGAATTGAACGAGTTAACCTCCGATCATTTTGAAGCCAAAACACGCTTAGAGGAAGAAACACAACGTGTAAAATTGGTAGACGAATTGGCACCTCGAGGATTGAAAGAAACAGTGAACCCTACAAAGGTCATTCGCATTAAGAAACAAAAACAGTGAGCGATAAAAAAGACATATATTGGAGAGCGTACATCGTCTATTTTGGCGTGGCAATCCTAATGTTGGTTGTCATCATTCGAACCATTTCCATTCAATTTGATGGCGGGAAACCTGTTTTTCTCTCGTCTAGTGATGGAAATGAAAAAATGCCAACGCGCACGGTTGAGCGGATGCCACGTCGTGGACAGATTGTGGATGCGAACTATACGCCACTCGTCACGTCGATTTCTTATTACAATATCCACATGGATCCAACCGTGGTGCCGCAAGAACTTCTCGATAAGGAGCTTTCTAATTTGTGCATTGCCCTCAACGATCTCTATCCCGAAAAAACAGCTTTGGATTACGAGCGTATCATCTTGAAAGGAAGAGCGGAGAAGAAAAAGTATGTTCCTATTCATAAGCGTGCCACAAACGAAGAACGCAAAAAATTGAACGCAATGCCCATCTTCAAAGAAGGACGATTCAAAGGTGGATTGCTGGACAACGAAGAAATCATTGAGCGAAAACGTCCTCATGGCGAGCTCCTCAAACGAACGCTGGGTTACGTGAAGGAACAAGCGGACAAAACCTTGAAAAAAGTGGGGTTGGAAGGCGCTTATGATGAATATTTAACGGGTGTTCCAGGACAAGAGGTGGAGCAAAAAATCTCAACGGGTTGGAAGAAAATTGGACCCATTACCAAAGAGCCTGTGGAAGGCGCAACCATTGTGACGACCATTGACAAAGGAATTCAAGAAGTGGCGCACTCGGAGTTGATGCGACAGTTGCAAAAACAAAAAGCCAAACATGGTTGTGTGGTCGTGATGGACGTAAAAACAGGATACGTAAAAGC
>JBFYPU010000191.1:0-4631 GCA_041303175.1 Crocinitomicaceae bacterium
ATTGTTGGCAACCCATAAATGGCTGTCTGCCCAAGTAAACTTTTTAGTGGATTCAATGCTATTGTCTAAAATTAGCTTTTCGTTTTTCCAAAAATGCGGTCGTTCCTTCCGTGAAGTCAGCCGTGCCAAAACACTTGCCAAATTCTTCAATTTCCACATCAAAACCATTCACCCCATCGCGGAAATTTGCGTTGATCGCACGAATCGCAGAACTGATAGCCAAGGCCGAATTGTTCAAAATTTTCCCCGCAATTTCGCGCGCTTTGTCCATCAACTCGGGTTGTTCCACCACGTGGTTCACCAAGCCCCATTGCAGTGCATCGGCTGCGGGCATCATCCCAGCGGTGAACACCAATTCGTTGGCTTTTCCACGTCCCACCAACTGCGCCAAACGCTGCGTTCCGCCATAGCCAGGGATCACGCCCAAACTCACTTCAGGCAAGCCCATGCGCGCATTGGACGAAGCCACACGGATGTGCGCCGCCATGGCCAACTCGAGTCCACCTCCCAATGCAAAACCATTGACAGCTGCAATCACAGGCGTCGATAAATTCTCAATAAAATCAAACAAAACTTCTTGCCCGTTTTGCGCCAACTGACCGCCTTGAGCGATGGAGAAATCAGCAAATTCTTTGATGTCTGCTCCAGCAACAAACGCCTTTTCACCAGATCCAGTCAAAATGATGACCCCAATCGCTGGATTTTCATCGGCAGCTTTCAACGCCTCGTGCAACTCACCAATCGTTTCTTTGTTGAGCGCATTGAGCTGATTTGGGCGGTTGATGGTGATCTCTGCGATCTGACCGTTTGTTTCGACTACTAAATTTGTATACATTGTTCGACAAGTTAAGTGTTATTTTTTTCTAAAGCGTTTGTAAATCTTGATCAGCACCATTAAACCAATGGCAACGGCAAAAAACCCGACAGTTCCTTTGATCCAATCCAAGCCGTTTTGCAATTCCACCAAAAAGATGATGGCGACCAAACAGAGCGTTGCGAGTTCATTCCAAAGTCGCAAACCATTGGATTTCCAGTTGAACTTCCCTCGTTTGAAATCAAAAAGAATTTTTTGGCAGACAAAATGGTAAATCATGAGCAGTCCCACAAACCCCAATTTGAGTTGCATCCAAGGTGCGTAGAGGTAATATTCCCAGTTCAGCCAGATCATCCACGTGCCAAAAACGAAGGTTAAAATCATCGCTGGCGTGGTGATAATCCACCAAAGACGACTTTCCATGATCTCAAATTGTGCGGACAGGATGCGTTTTTCATTTTCCTCCTTCTCCTGCGCCTCCGTGTGATACACAAACAACCGCACGATGTAGAACAACCCAGCGAACCAGCTCACAACAAAGATGATGTGCAATGCTTTTATAGTGCTAAAATCCATTTTTCAAAGATAGTTCGAATATTTAATAGAATAGAATTCGGACAAAAGAGTTCTTCATAGGGAAAGGTTAAACGCAAAATCTCGCTACATTTAGATCATCATGAACACTATGCCGTATTCTCGATTCATCATTTTATTGTTCGTTAACATTGCCAATTTAGGATTTTCTCAGAAATCAGCAACGGTTGCGACTCAAGAACAACCTGAAATTTCAGTGATGGATACCGCTGCCTATTTGACCGAGATCAATCGCGTTGCGGATAGTTTGCGAGATGCAGGTGATTACAAAGCATGTGTTCAATATGCCAAAAAAGGTCTTGAACTTTATCCCGAACCAAAACCGTTTGATTATTCTGGATATGATCTGTCGGATACTGTTTATGCATTTGACTATAACCTCCCGCGGGAACTCTTTAGCAGAACGAACAATTATTACGATATGACGAAGAATCGTCCGCGTCATTTCTTAGCAATTGATACCGTCTACAATCGTATGGATTCGTCACTTTTTAGTGGACTAATTATTTCGTGTAATCAGAATCAAAATTCCCATGGTGACTATGGTGTTTCGGAATCGCTTTACGCAAATGGAAAATTTATTACGCTCAGAAGTTTCTGGATCTATTCAATAGACTCTGGGCAGGCATCAACCCTACCTTTTGCTAAGTGCGTTACCCATGATAAAAGGCAAGTAATCACTAGTATATTAGATAACTCGTTGAGAATAGACTTCACTCTAAATGGAGATACTCTGAGGATCACGAAAGATTACAGTGAAAATAATATTGAGCGAATTGAGAGGTCTATAACCGGTGACACACTTTCCTATGAAGTATCTCTTGGTTTTCAAGTTCGAAAAGTAGAACGCGAAATAGAAGCCTATGGACTTGAAGACTATTACTATGGAGAAAGCAAGTTCGAGGATAGAGACACAAGGTCAGACCTTGTGCTGAATCCAAGAGGAGACACGTTGGGGTATGATCAATACATTGATGGACGCCAAAATGGGCTAGAAGTATTTGGTTTCAATGACCAATACGGATCAGAAGAAATCAAATTTCGATTCCTTTGGAAGAACGATACCGTGATCGAAATCCTCAACGAAAACATTCTTTTTCTAAAGAAAAACATGAAAGTCGTTAATAAGGAGAAATACTTGAAACAGAATCCGATTACGAGCAGTACATCTAACCCGCTCCATGTCTCTGATGAAAAAATGATTCGCATAGATGCCGATGGTAAAACTTGGTTTGTAATACCCTTCAAAAACAATTTCAATTACCTATCCAACAAAAAGCGTGAACGTTTTTACAAAAAGCTCAATGCGACTCTTTGGAAACAAAAAAAATTAGAAATCTAAAAACTGTATCGGAATCCCGAACTTTTCTCTGCGCAGATTACTAGTTTTTGCACCTTAGGCTCAAACAGTTACCGTTTCACGCCTTTCGGAAAATTGCTTTTACTACATTCGCTCACCAATAATTCTTGCAGGAACAGACTTCTCGAAAGATTGTCTGCAATTTGCTAAATGAAATTAGAACCAAGCGCTGTATTCAGTCGGTTCGTTCTACCTCATCTACGCTAGAAAATGGATGCATGCGCATTTCCTTGCTTGGACGAAAAAATTTCAACCGAAGGTGCGCATGCTTCTTAGTGTTTTCCAACAAATTTCAGATCACAAATCCTACAAATCTTGCTATCTTTGCAGCTTCATTTTTACTAAAATACGTTATGAGTCACATCGAACTTTCCGATTTGGAGGTGCAACGAAGAGAATCGTTGTCGAAATTGAGAGCGCTAGGAATTGAACCATTTCCTGCGGCATTGTATCCTGTTAGTGATCTTGCAGCCAAACTCAAGGAAACCTACGAAGAAGGGAAGGAAGTGTGCATCGCTGGGCGTTTGATGTCGAACCGCGACATGGGGAAAGCGTCGTTTTCGGAAGTATTGGACTCATCGGGTCGCATTCAAATCTACGTGAACCGCGATATTCTTTGCCCAGGAGAAGACAAAACGCTTTACAATACGGTCTTCAAAAAACTACTCGATCTCGGCGATTTTGTCGGTGTGAAAGGAACAATGTTCAAAACACAAGTGGGTGAAACCTCGATTCATGTCACGGAATTGACCTTGTTGAGCAAAGCTGTTAAGCCACTGCCTTTGCCGAAAACGGACAAAGACGGCAACATTCACGACGCGTTCACCGATCCCGAAATGCGCTACCGCCAACGTTATGCCGATTTGGTGGTCAACCCGCACGTAAAAGAAGTCTTCGTGAAACGAACAAAACTCTTCAATGCCATGCGTGCATTTTTCAACGACGCGGGTTATTTGGAAGTGGAAACGCCTGTTTTGCAACCCATTCCGGGTGGAGCTGCTGCGCGCCCATTTATTTCGCACCACAACGCGTTGGATATTCCATTGTACATGCGGATCGCGAATGAATTATACTTGAAACGATTGATCGTTGGTGGTTTTGATGGCGTGTATGAATTCTCCAAAAACTTCAGAAACGAAGGAATGGACCGCACGCACAACCCAGAGTTTACGGCGATGGAAATTTATGTGGCGTACAAAGATTACAACTGGATGATGGACTTCACCGAGCGATTGCTCGAGCACTGTGCCATTGCAGTGAATGGATCCACAACCGCAACCTTTGGCGAGCACAAAATAAACTTCAAAGCACCGTATGCCCGCGTGACGATGGCTGATTCGATCAAGCAATTTACAGGATTCGACATCAGCGGAAAAACAGAAGACGAATTGAGAGCGGGTGCACTCGCGATGGGAATTCACGTGGACAACACGATGGGGAAGGGCAAAATTATCGACGAGATTTTCGGTGAAAAATGCGAAGGACGTTACATTCAACCGACTTTCATCATCGATTATCCAATTGAAATGTCGCCGCTGTGCAAACAACACCGCGACAATCCAGAATTGACCTAACGATTCGAATTATTGGTTTGCGGAAAAGAAATCGCGAATGATTACAGTGAGTTAAACGACCCAATTGATCAACGTGCGCGCTTCGAAGATCAATTGAGCTTACAAGAAAAAGGCGACGACGAAGCGATGTTCATTGACCAAGATTTCTTGCGCGCTCTTGAATACGGAATGCCACCAACCTCTGGTTTGGGAATTGGCATGGACCGATTGATCATGTATTTGACCAACAATCCATCCATCCAAGAAGTGCTGTTCTTCCCACAAATGAAACCCGAGAAATTCGGTGAAA
>JBFYPU010000192.1:0-5799 GCA_041303175.1 Crocinitomicaceae bacterium
ATTTGAATTAGTATCATGAGTGATTTTGGAACTTTACTAACGGCATTCAAAAATGATGGAAGCAGTTTTTCATCGTCTCAGCTTAAGGAACTTTCAAAAAAGTTGAAAAAAATTATCCTGAAAAAGGAACTTGTCAACTCCCTGGAAGAAGCGTACAATTACCGTTTTGAACGCTTGGACGAGGAGGCCAATTCGTTCGTGCGTTTGAGTGAATATTACTATGACGGCGAGGACGATATCGATGCGGAAGCACTTGCAGACACAAAGGAAATTGAAAGCGAGGATTTGGCTGTGATCATCAAAAAACTATCAAAACACTTTCCAAAATACACCTTTGAGGGAAGCGTTGGCGAATGGAAATAGGTGTTCGGATCATCGGATTACCTAACACCGCCGAAGAAGAGGAAGGGCAACTTTTGAAAGCAAACCCGAACGTTAGTTCCAGGACCGCGCAGTTAATCTTACCGTTTTTAGTTAGTCGATCACAAGTCGCTTCACACCGTGCTTATTTCCGTCGTTGAATCGAAGAATATAGACTCCTTTTGGTGATTCTTTTAGATCAATTACAGGATTTTGGACGTTGTTCAATGACCATATTTTTCGCCCAAAAATGTCGTAGACTTCCCAGTTCATTGTTTGTGCGTCAAATTGTTGGACATGAAAAATTCCATTAGACGGATTAGGGAACACTGTCAAACGGGAATCTAGGGATTGTTCATTCACAGAAACAGGCAAGGCATCCATAAAGTCCGTTTGCCAAATTCCACGCCCGTGCGTTCCAATTCGAATTTTTGATGAGGAATACTGCAATTCAATATCCAACACTTGTGTGAGCGGCAATTGGTCGTTCATTGGGTTCCATTGGGTTCCGTCATAGTAGTACATACCCAAATCTGTTCCCGCATAAAGTAATCCGTTTCCTCCATTTTGATAGACAATTTTGTTCACAGGTACACTCGGAAGTCCAGTTGAGATGCTGGTGAACGTCAAGCCATGATCAAAAGTGTATAACACACGCGGGTTGTTTGTGTAGCCACCACCAGCGACCCAAAATTGGTTGGTGTCACTTGGGTGAAAGGTGATACTTTGAAGATTCACAGCGCCAGAAACAATGCGTTGTGTCCATGTAGTTCCTCCATTTATCGTGTATTTCACCTTGTTCCCAAGAATTGCGTAGAGATAGCTATTGTCGGCTGGCGAAATCCCCACTTCTTGCACGTCATTTCCTGAGAAAATGTTCGTTGAAATTTGATCCCAACTATTCCCCTGATCGGTTGAGTAAAACACATCGGAATACCCCGCGAGAATGTTGTTGTTATTGGATGGATCAAGCACGTATGGGGTAACCCAATCGCCTTGAACATTGTTTCCATTCACCTGAGGGGTGATGTTGTTGTACACATCGTTCGTCCACCCGTCATTTGAACGATACAGTTCACCATTCACATAGGTACAATAGAGCACATTTTCATTGGTATTATCGATAGCGCATTCCATTCCGTCTCCACCATTTCCTTCTCTCCAACTTGGCGAGTTCGTCCGAATTCGTGTGCCATTGTCCTGCGTTCCGCCCATCACCATAAATGGATCGGTTTGTGCCACTGCAACAGAATAATATTGCGTAATGATCAATCCTGCGGACAATTCTGTCCATGAGTCAACCGTTTCGTCATATACATAAACTCCACCATCGTTGCATACGAAGACTTTGTTTGGTTCTAGTGGATGTGCAACCATTCTGCGGCTATCCGCGTGTACAGGCGTGTCAATGCCATCATCGTACCAATTCGTTTTTTTGGTAAACGAAAGCCCATTGTCATTCGATGCATAATTATCCAATGCTCCAAGGTAGACGTTGTTTTCGTTACCGTGAGACACACAAAACGCATCTCTTCCCTCCAAACCAGATTGCTGAAGCGAAAAAGAGGCGCCATTGTCGGTTGAAAGATAGAGCTTGTTCGACTCACCATTCATGTAGTAAATGAAATTCGGGTTAGCATTTGTGACACCAAGATACGCTGGAGAATATTGGCTATTGTTGAGTCCAAGTGTGGTCAATTGAACAAAACTATTTCCTCCATCTATACTTGAGAAGATTTCGAGATTACTACTCACAACACCCAAGATGTATAGTGTTGTTGTATCGCCTGGTTTGTAGACCGCGTCCCAATGCACGCCTGTTCGGATGGATTCCCAGTTTGTTCCGCCGTCGAAGGTTCGGTAAAGTCCCTTGTTTGTTGCGGCAAAAAGCGTCGATCCGTTCTCTGGGTTGATCAATAATTTTGGAATCCGTGCGTCGGATGAAAAGTTGAACGTTAAGTCCGTAAGTGTCCATGATTGACCAAGATCAGTCGTTTTGTATATTCCATTAGATGGCAATCCGTACCATACAGCATCTCCTGTTGCAGCATAAATTGTTTGTGGATCGTTGGGATCGAACACGACATCCGAAACCGCGAGGTTGGGAAGATTATCTCCAATGGAAGTGTAGGTGTTTCCACCGTCATTTGTGAGCCAAACACCGCCAACGGCAGCCGATACGAGAAAAGTAGCTGGATCTGTTGGATGAAACGCGACAGAAGTTGTTCTCCCCATTCCATCATATCCTTGCGAGGTTCCTGGCTGGGTTTGATTGATGCATTCCCATGCCGCTCGCTGTCCGCCCGGCATGTGCGCAAGTCGCACACTTTCAGCGAAATCATTACTCGAAATGGGCATTGGATTTCCGTTATCGTCGATGCGTCCAGACCAAAAGGATTCCATCCGCCGGAATTTTTTGTAATCGGCATCGAATTGATATCCGTTGAACGACGGTGTCGATTTTAATTCGGGATGCTGCTCGTAGTAGAGCCGACCTTTGTCGATAATCGTTCCGAGGTTATCCCCAGAAATGACTCCAACTGACTCGAACCAAGCTCCACTTTGAGCACTCAAAATAAAAGGCAGTACGCCAACTACTAATAGTATAATTCTTCGCATGACTCAAATTTAGGGAAATGCGCATTACAGACTAGCTCCTTTTGCCAAGAAAACTTCACGAAACTTTGAATCCTAGCTGTAAGGATTATTAGATTATTGGATTTTGGAAACGGCTTTGCCTTTGGATCAAGAAATTTGAATCCAACAATCCAATAATCCAATATTCCAGTGATCCAGTGATCCAACACCGCCGCAGGCAGCATCGCAGATAATCCAATCTATTCCAAACTCAACACCATCTTTTTCAACGCCTTTTCTTCCTCATCTTTTGGAGAAAAAGCCTTCGCGAGCTGAACCAATTGTTCATTCGTCAAATCTCCTTTAAAGATGGAATCCCGAAGGGTTAGCCCAAAGGCAGTCACGAGATTTACGAGGTCATTTTGAATGATTTCACTGTCTTCACTCAAGCTAAATTTTCGTTCAATGCTGGTTGAGTCCTCGAATCGTTTGTAGCGCAATTTCACAAAGGCCAATTCTTCGCGGTTGAAACTTGCGCTCGTTTTCGTGAAATGACTTTCCGTTTTTGTGTCTTTCCCGCGGGTGATTTCATACACAGCAATCACGGAATGAGCATAACCCATTTCTCCGCCATCTTTGGTGTCGTCGATGAAATCTTGCGATGGCATCAAGCGGTTTTCGTAGCCAATGAGTCGGTAGCTGGTGACAAATGCTGGATTGAATTCCACGTTGAGTTTCACGTCGCGCGCGATGTTGATGAGGTTGCCGATGTCACCCGAGAGAACCTTTTTGCTCGTGTTTAAATCGTTGATGTAGAAATGATTCCCATCGCCATGGTCTGCCAAGGTTTCCAGAAGATCGTTGCGGTAGTTTCCCATTCCGAATCCGAGTGCCGTGAGGTAAATTCCCTTTCCGCGCTTGGTCGAAATGTAGGCTTCGAGTTCAGTTGTTGAATTGATTCCGACGTTGAAATCGCCATCGGTGGCTAAAATTATTCGGTTGTTCAACTTGGGATCGTAGTGTTTTTCGGCAAGTTCGTATGCCGTTGTAATTCCACCGATTCCGTTTGTAGATCCGCCAGAAACCATATTGTTGAGCGCAGCAAGGATGACTTCTTTTTGATCACACGTAGTCGGTTCGAGCACAACACCTGAGCGTCCAGCATACGTAACAATGGAAACGCGGTCGTGTTCTTCCAGTCCATTTACAAACTCGGTGAAACCTTGGATCAAGAGCGGAAGTTTATTTGCGTCAGTCATGGAGCCAGAAACATCCACAAGGAGGACCAAGTTGTGTGCTTTTCGTGGAAGATTGGCGGGTATGTCTGCGGCGCGAACCCGAATGCTGACCAACTCATTTTCTGGATTCCATGCGCATTTGTTTCTCTCCAACTCAACGCCAATCAGGTCACCTTCTTCAATTTTGGCAGGTTTGTGATTGAATGAGTTCAACATTTCTTCCAATTTCACGGCATCTCGATGAATGGTTTGCCCTAGTGAGAACTGTGTTTTGATGAATGTCCACGACGCGCGATCTACATCAATTCCAAAGGTTGAATGGGGCTCAGTGAGTGGTGAAAGAAAGTCGTTTTCATAGATTTCTGAGAAGCGGTCGAAACTAAGGATGTCGCGCGGAGGTTCGACGTAGGCTGGTTCGGGCGTATAGTTTGTTTGTGCGTAGTTTGAATAGTTGTTTTGTCGGCGTCCCATTCGTTGACTTGCTTCGGCATTCACACTAGCTGCATTTTTTCCTTCCACCAAAATAACGCCACCTGTTGCGTCGCCATAACAAGCGGGCAATCCGCCCGTGATCACAGTTACATTTTTAATGAATGATTTTGGAATTCCATCGAGTGAGTTTACGCGCATTCCATCAATATAATAAGCGTTTTGCGTCGTTCGTCCCCCCCGAATACTGATGTCAAAAAGATCGTTTGTAGCGTTCACTCCACCAACGGTTGGCGCGATTTCGCGAGCACTTCGCGCAGGCAATCGCATGATATCCTCGCGGGTGATTGTGGATGAAGAACCACTGATTCCATCCAAATAATTAATGTTTCGGTAGGCGATTATTTGAACTTCCTGAATGGTGACCATTTCATTGGATAGGCTCGTTAGTGGTTTGTGTCCATCGATGTAGTAATATGCATTTCGCTCTGGCGTTCTTCCTTTGATTCCCGATTTTGAATAGGAAAACTTCCCAGTTCCAGTTTTTTGAATTGCGAGTAAACTCGATTCCACTTCAAATGATTTATAAACCAATTGATTGGATTGAATGTATACCGCCTCTTGAAAAACAAAAAAACTATCGCGGTAGGCACAATACAAATCAACCTTGCCCGAAGGAATTTCGCGAGCGATTATGCTTTCAATCGTTTTTCCTTTGAACAAAAGGGTTGAATCTCTCCAAAGCTGAACAGAAATGCTATCGGTGCTTTTTTCAAACGTAGGATCGAGCTCAAAACGAACAGACACTCCGCCCGTTTGGGCAAAATTTGTTGCGCATGAAAAAAAAGTCAAAAGTAGAATCGTGAATTTCATAACCATCATTTTTAACTAGATGATGATTGTGGGGGGATTCCATAAATTGGAATGTTGGGTCATTCGATTTCCAACAGGCAAGAGAAAGTGTAACTTTCGAAAGAGAACGGAAGTTCTCCTACCGAATCCAATAATCCAATAATCTAAAGATCCAATTAATCCCTTACCGCCTTAATCCCTGGCAATTCAATTCCTTCCAAATATTCCAACATCGCGCCGCCGCCTGTTGAAACGTAGCTCACTTTGTCGGCGAGGTTGAATTTATTGATTGCAGCGACAGAATCGCCTCCACCAATGAGAGAAAATGCTCCTCGTGAAGTTG
>JBFYPU010000193.1:0-5915 GCA_041303175.1 Crocinitomicaceae bacterium
CGAATAAAAATAAGGTCGCGCGTGTAGGTTGTTTTGATCCCACATTTATTGATGACGTCCAATTGGATCCTGTGTTTTCCGCGTTTATCCAAGTGATGCGTTCCTGAAAAGTTACCGCTTGTTTTTCCGTTCTCAAAGGTCCACAATACAGACTTCGCATTCGGGTGACTAACTGCGTACTTCACGATTAACTTCTCATTGTCAATGGTATCAAGTGATACAGTTTCCAGGTCAATTTTAATGCGGTCGAGGTTATAGACTGTACGCTTCTCGACGAGCACTTCACTCACCGATTCACGGATTTTACGCGCGTCACTTTCTTGGATAATACCGACATCAGCCTTAGATGGAATGCCAAAAATTGCTTCGAAGAAGGTACTTGCAATCAAGAAAGATCCGTATTTACTTGGATGAGCGCGATCGGCATCATACAAATCCATCGCACCAAGCGCTTTCACTTTTCTCCATACCATTCCAACGGGAACAATAGGAACATCGAATCTATCTCCAATATAGCGGTAACCACTGTCGATTTTGTCCGCCATTTTATCAAAACTATTCACTTCCTCACGTTCTTGAAACCCATCCTCATAACCCCACGTCATATAGAAGAGCAAGTTCGTACAGGCATTCTTACGGTAGATGGTATCAATGATTTGGTTCAAGTAAGGAACTGTTGCCGTGTCCAAATAGCTAGGTTCGAAAGTCAATTCACGGCTATACCCTTGAAGGATAATGTAATCCCAATTACGCTTATTGATGGCTTGAAACATATCTTTTCGCTGTGAATGCACCTGAAATGACGCACCCGAAAGTGCACTTTTCTCCACGATCACGTTCATGCCTGCTTCTTTGGAAATCTTTTCAAACATCTGCGGCATGTTGTTCATGTGCGTATAGCTGTTCCCGATGAACAAAATCTTCAATGGCTCAGATTGTGCTACAACCGTACTCGTTGTAAACAAGGCCAAAATTCCGTTGAAAAATTTCCTTAGCATGATCTCCTTAAATGATGTTCGTTTCGTCATAGCTGTAAGTATTAGACTGCTATAACTATAATCAAATTTCAATCCAAAATGTTACACTATTTTGATTGTCTAATTTTTTCTGCGACTTCCGCCAATTGCTCGTTTGTGACGACCAGTTTTTGACGGGTAAAATTAAGGTCATTGGCACTATCAATCGGCACTAGATGAATGTGCGCATGGGGTACTTCGAGACCGATTACGCTCATTCCAATGCGTTGACAAGGGAACGCAGCTTTGATCTGCTTCGCTACTGATTTAGCAAAAACGATCATATAACCGAGTTGATCATCTTCCATCGCAAAGAGGTAATCCACTTCCACTTTTGGAATCACGAGCACATGTCCCAATCGAAGGGGTGTAATGTCTAAGAAAGCCAAGAAATGCTCGTTCTCAGCGATTTTATGACACGGAATTTCTCCGTTTACGATTTTGGTAAAGATTGACGCCATTAACGAGAAATTTCCATCACCTCAAACTGCATGGTTCCATTTGGAGTTTTGATCTCCGCGATCTCTCCTACCGATTTACCGAGCAATCCTTTTCCAAAAGGCGAATCTATACTGATTTTACCAGACTTGAGGTTTGCCTCATTTTCAGCTACCAACGTATAAGTCATTTCCATTCCATTGGCCATGTTTTTAATTTTGGCAGTTGAAAGAATAAATACTTTGGATTTATCTATTTCTGAATCGTCAATAATTCGTGCATTTGAAACTATTTCCTCAAGTTTAGAAATTTTCATTTCAAGAATACCTTGTGCTTCTTTGGCAGCATCGTATTCTGCATTTTCGGACAAATCTCCTTTATCCCGAGCTTCCCCTATCTGAGCTGAAATTGCTGGACGTTGGAAAGCCTTCATGTCATGAAGCTCTTCTTTCAATCGTTGCAAGCCCTCCTTTGTGTAGTAGCTAATTTGTGACATAGTCTCTTCGTTTTATATAACAAAAACAAGAGAGCCCTGTTGGACTCTCTTGATAATCAAATGTATTAAAAAAATCTGTTTATTTCAAGCTAATCGTAGCACCAATTGTATGAATTACTCCAAATACACCAGCAAAACGTGCAGCATATTCAATTCCCATTGCGCTTTTGTTTTCTCCTACGAGTGCATCTACTGAGAAACCGGCAGATGGTCCGATCAACGCATTTGAACGATTTTCAATGCTGAAAAGGTTCTTTTCGTAAACAAAACCACCTCTAAGGTTGAATGCCATTTTCGCAGTAGTCATTCCATAATCCAAACCAATTCGAAATTGATCGCTTGAGAAAGAGTTCGCTGTGAAACCCAGTCCAAGATTCAATTTATTGTTTTCATTGAAGATGAAGTCATACGAACCTCCAATCGCTAGAAGCGATGGCATTTCAAATGAAGCTGAACGTTGCTCCAATGTTGCAAGTACTCCTGTTTCTTGGAACTCAATTTGCTGAGCCAAACCATCGCCTTTATAGCGCATAACAGGTCCAACATTTTTCAAGGTAATACCAAACTTAATTTGATCTTGTTCACCTGTCACGTATCGGATACCTGCATCAATTGCAACACCCGTTGATTTCAAGTTAGAAATACTTTCAGAGATCACTTTAAAATTGATTCCTCCGTAGATTGAGCTTGAAAACGAACGAGCATAACCCACATTGAAGATATTCGACCGTGGTTGAAAAAACCCGATGTTTCCTTCAGGATTTGCTACCGTTGTGATTGGAATTTCACCAAAATTCAGTGATTGAACGCTGATTGAAATCACATCGCTTTCAGAAATACGTTGCGCGATACCTGCACTGTTCATTCCGATTCCTGAACTCCCCATCCAATTACTATAATTGAATTTAACTTGCGTTTTGTCCGTAAATGCCAATCCCGCAATATTTGTAAATGTTGCTTCAATACCGTTCACCTGCGCAATCCCAGCATCACCAATCGCTGAACTTCTCGCCCATGGATTAATCAATAATTGAGAAGCACCAGCCGAACCGACACGATCCTCATTTCCAGCATTGGCCGTAAAACCAGACATCACTGCTAACCCGAGTACTATCGTTTTTCCTATTTTCATCATTGAACTATTCATTTCAATTAATATTCGTCTCTTAAATTCCTTGCAAGTCAACTTGGCGCATTCCACCAAAGAACTTGAGTACTCGTTCACCTACACCAGGTACATCCACATGTATGAGATATACTCCACCTGCCACAGGGATTCCTTTAAAGTTGTTCAAATCCCAATCAATTGAGGTAATTGGACTGTCCTTTTTGTAGGTACGAATCAACTTACCATTTACGGAGTAAATTTTCACAGTACAAACTTCAGGCAAGTTGGTGATTTTCACACGGGTATCCAATCGCGTTCTTTCGTATTCAGAATACGCATAGTAAGGATTTGGTACAACATTAATCATTTGCAATGCTTCAGCAAGTTGATCGATGCTTCCTGTTTCCGTAGCGATATCATCCATGCTCCAAGAGTACATTGGTCTACCACCGTTAACTCCAGTAGCAGAATAGTTCTTGTACTCTTTATTCACTCTGAGTTCGATTTCAACATCTGTTGGGAATCCATCCGTGATATCGTATCCAGGCGCTGCCATTGGATAAGCAACCCATGAGATTCCAGCGTATACATACTTCTTCGCAGGTGTATTTCCAGCATCAATCAATTGAAATTGGTTGTACAACTCATTACCCGCGTTTGTATTCGCTGAAGAAGGAATATAAGCTGGGAAATTTGCTGCTCCAAGTGGATCTGCGTGTATCGTTGCTTGTTGGTAACTCCACACGTAAACAGGGTGCATTCCTCCCATGAGCGGCGTACCTACTCCGTCAACCAATCGATCTGTTGGATTCCAAATCATATCAGCTCCGTTTTCACCTCCTAAGAATGAATTTTCTCCAAAGGCTACATACAAGCGCGCTCCAGATTCGATGTCAATTGCATATCCCGGGAACCAAGACATTCCTGTTCCAGTTCCATCTGGATTTCCATTTTTATCGACACTGCTGCTCTTACGTAATTGTCCAGGCTGCGCATTACCAACGTTCAATGAAGCATCTCTTCCCAATTCAATTACTGGGCAACGTGTCCATTTTGATTTATCGTTCGTGAAAACAATATCTACACCCGGCAAGTAACTCAAAGAAGATGAGTTTTTCGAAGATATCACAATGCTCGCTGCGTTAAAGTAAGCCATTGGCATATAATCCGCTTCATAGCCAACCATTTTATGCGGAGCAATTGTACCATCTAATACTCCAGCAAACACTTTGTCATTGTCCCCACCCGCTCTATCGCGATAGTTACATGGATTCAAGTATGTCGGTCCGTCAGGCAAACATTCATAAGCTGCATCATTAGGATCTGTTTCAGGCGAATAGTCTCCTGATCGAATCCAGTTTGTCGGATAGAAGGCATCATTGTCTTGAACACCTGTCAACCAACGTTTAGAACTATCCGCGAACGATATATCAGATCGAATCAAATCTGTTGAGAAACGATCCACAACACCACCAAGATCGGTCGAGAAGTATCTACGTTGCTGAATTTGAACGGAAATACCCCATTTTGGAATCAGCTGCTCGTTATTGAAGGCAATTGTAAAATCTGAAGAAACAGAGTCCAATATATCACCACCTTCCACATCGTAACGGTAGATCACCCAAGAAGCTGTGTCAGCATCGTTGTAACTAACTGGCGAGTAATCACGGAATTTACATTCATAATGTCCTCCCAATACGTTTAGTGGGTCAATTACCTTCACATTAAGCGGACCTCTTCCATAATCATACGACGGTGTTGTAAGCAAACCATTCGCAATAATTTGATCTTTTGAATCCTGCGTCAGGTCAAGGTCATTGTTTCCGTTTCCGTATCCATCCAAACGAGTAATGATTGGACTTGAACCGTACGCAATGTTTTGGAACGTTCCACCAGCTTCTGGAGTTGGATTGTGCGGTACAGCAGGAACAGATTTAATCGCAGTACCATCAAAACTCAAACGCGATGAGATGTAAGGTATTTTCTGTCCGTCCAATAACAATGGATCTGTTGGATCGTATTCTTTGAATTGGTTGTGTGCATAGGCAATGGCAACATAATAGTAAGTCTTATGATTCACCAATGTTCTATCCCCTTGCGCAAATGCATCTTCAGTTAGCAAGAATGAGTGTCGGATTCCTTGATTGGCGCCATCCACCTTTTCCTCTGGAACAGCGTAACCTAAGTCGTCATCAAATGCGAAGTTGATAATCCTTGAAATGTCATTTTCAATATCGCACTGAGCAACAAGACGCGCTTTTTCAGCATCACCAAGATCGGCAACACCTGTTGCTTCGTCCAACAATTGATAAATTTGGTAACCTTCAAATGTATACACACGATCAACCGTTGGATCCGTGATGTTCACTTTATCCTCTTCAGCGTATCCTTCTAGGTAGTTATTTGATGTAATTGGATTTTCAATTGTCAATACCAATTGATTTTCCAACTCTTGGATCGATAATTTTGGTGCATCTGGAGGCGTTAAGATCGCGAAACACGCATCAAACAAAGCTTGTGCTTTTGTATCAGCACGTTTCATCGCTTCAACAGAGCCAAAGAGACTTCCATCCGTACCGCGTCCGTAAACCACACCTACGGTAATGTTATTCACAGCACCAGGTGTTAAGGTAAAAGGTCCAGCTGATTGAACAAAACGTCTGTCACCGGAAGGATTATTTTCCGTTGATTCATCCCAATCAAAACCTGGATCAATTCCGGCAGTACCCCAATCCAATGGATCAGAATCTCCTGGGAACATATAATCAGATTGGATAGTTGTTACTCCAGTAGAACCTGCGTAGCCTTGTCCACCATAGAATGTTTCAGCACCCGTTCTCCAAAATCCTTGCATGTA
>JBFYPU010000194.1:0-8753 GCA_041303175.1 Crocinitomicaceae bacterium
AAGATTTCTATTTTGCTGTTGGATGAGGTGATTGCCGTTGGTGATACCGATTTCAAACGAAGATGTTATTCAAAAATCAAGGAATTAAAAGCTCGGGGAACGTCCATCATTTTGGTGAGTCATCATTTGGAATTGATCATTGAGCATTGCGATCGCTGCCTGTTATTGGACGATGGAAAAGTGATCTACGACGGATTAGCGAAGGATGTGGTGAATCATTATTACGAATTGATCGACAATAATGAAGGAGCTCGGGTTCGAGCCGAGATGCTTTCACCTGATAAGGAGGAACAATTTTCCATGCTACAAGAATTGCCCTTCAAAATTGCCCAATTTCAGATCGATCAGGTTGAATTAATTCCATCCGAAAAGGACACTAAATTGACATCTGCTTCGGACTTCAAGATCTGTTTTCAGTGTACCAAATTGACGGATGAAGGTTCGTTTGAAATTGCCGCATTCGTTGTTAATATGAACGGTGTGAACGTCTTCTTTGATTCATACGGTTTTCGCAATAACTACGAAGTGAAGGACATGCGCGCAGGGAAGTATGAGGTTCAAATGAATATTCCTGCCGATCTGTTGATTTCTGGGGTCTATCGAATCGGACTATTTATGGGTGCCAACCGAGAAATTGTGAAGGAAATTGGTACTTTTGCTAAATTCAGAATTTCACCTGACGAAGAGTCGATGGAAACACGTGGAATGGGAAGTGTAATTTGCCCAAAATTGAACTGGATTGTTAATCATCTTACGAATTGATGCTATGTTTTTAAAGAATTTATTTGGAAAAAAGGAAGTGGAAGTTGTTGAACCAGTCTATCGGATTGCCGATGTTGACGCTTCTGATTTGTCGGCTTATTTTGACGGAATTGACCGACTTCAAAATGAAACACTTGACGGCTTCATCATTCGAAATGTGTTCAACCGAGCGGAATTGGATAAGATGATTGCGGCGCACGATAAATTGGGCCCTGAAACGAAATACATCAGCGATACAGGGATGGTGTTTTATCCAGTGCCCTTCTCAAAGATTGATCAATCAGTTGAAGGCGCTCAACAAGAAATGGAAAAATATTTCCGTGAGTACGAGGAAATTTGGAAGAACTTCCCAACCGAATTTGGTGTTGATTATGAAGGTCGCGTACACGAAGTCTTGTCGAAAATTGCGGGTGGTCGTAAGCTTGAAACGCCACGCGGACCGAACGATGTGGGCTATTACAGTCCAGCAGGATTGAAGCATTTGATTCCAGGTGAAGGTCACTTTAAAGCGCATTGCGGAAATTTATTTCACAAGGAATTCCCAACGTTTTATACGCACATGAATCAAATCTCAACGGTTGAAAACCAGATGAGTTATTTCGTGATGATTGATAAACCGCTTAAAGGTGGAGAACTTACCATTTATGATGTTTTGTGGTCCAAAGCTGAAATCCGCCTGAAAGGTGACACAGTACTCCAAGGCAAGAATGGCGAATTGTATGACCTCGAAGATGAAACGCAAGTGAGACGTCAATACTTGGATCCAGGACCGGGTGACATGATTGTGTTCTCGGGAGGCCGAATTTGGCACAAAGTGGAACTTACGCTCTACACACGTAGATTGACCTGCGGTGGCTTCGTATCACTCTCTAAAGACGATACGAAGTTGTTTACTTGGTCGTAAGACTCCCCAAAATATGATTATTTCCCACCGGCACAAGTTTATTTTTATTCACGTATGGAAAACAGGTGGAACGAGTGTCACCCGCGCTCTTTCGCCATTTGTGGAAAATCAAACTCCTGATGGACGTTTTTTGAATGGTTTATTCGAAAAAAAGAAACCGCTTTCCAGTGATTTTGATAAGCACATCACCAGCGCTGAATTGGCGGATAAATTGGATGAGAAGTACTTTAAAAACTACTTTAAGTTTGCCTTTGTGCGCAATCCGCTTAGTTGGGAAGTGTCGTATTACCATTACATAACGCAAAAGCCCAATAATCATCCTCAAAAAGAGATCATTCGTCAACTTGGATCCTTTGAAAACTACATTCCTTGGGCTGCGGAGCACGAAATGATGAAGCGCAGCCAACGTACCTTTTTGCACGATGAAAATGGAAATTCATTGGTTGATTTTGTCGGTAAATACGAAGAGCTAGAGGAAGGAATGAACTACGTTGCGAAAAAATTGGGACTCTCAGGACTTGAGTTGGAACGCCATAACACGAGTAAACATGGTAAATATCAAGATTATTACACGGCGGAAACAGCAGCTATAGTAATGGAAGCCATGAAAGTCGATTTCGAACTATTCGGTTATCAAAATGATGAAGAGCACGGCGCGCATTTCGATCATGCAATAAATCCAGATTTTTTATCCCTTTAGAATTCCTCTCCACCACGATTTTTTCTCAACGTGATTGCCAGATAGAAGGAGCTGTAGTTCTGTTCGCTCAATTGGACGATTGACAAAACTTGGTAGAATTTTTGCCGCTTGAGGTGTCGGTGCGCGCTCAAACGATTCCGTGCGCAACTGCTTGTAGTGATACATAAAATCATCCTCTGGCGAATGCACCTCCAACGGATCACCTGCTTTCTTTTGAAAATAAATATTCAATGGAGCATCTTTTGGGATGACGCAAAAACACGTTGCAATGCGTTCCGTTTCCCCATGATTCGGCGGTGAACCATGAATGATGTTCACATAAAAAATGATCGCTTCGCCCGCTTTCAAACTGACGGATTTCGCTGATTTTTCAAGGTCATCATTGAATTGAGTATAGTTCGGGAAAAGATACGCCGAACCGCGCACATGTCGGTTGATTTTGTGACTTCCCTCAACAACCCACAAGCCGCCTTCGTTTTTGGTAATATCGTAAAGCGGAATCCACACATTGATCGCGAAGTTTTCCTTTTCATCCACCACATTCCAGTCTTGATGCACCTTGAAAGGCGTTTGCCCAGAATCCTTGACAATGAACACGTTGTTGAGTATTCGGTAATTTTCAAAAATCGCTTCACACGGCTTGCGGTAAATTTCCGACAAACGATTCGCGACCCCTAGTTTATAGTCCAAATCTTCGCACCAAGTCGTCATGTGGATCCCATCAACTTTTTCCGGCGCACCATTCGGGTGAATGTCCGAATAATAAGAGCGAAGTTCGTTGAGTTCCGCCTCATTCAAGACTTGAACCGTCACAAAACCTTTTTCATTGAGTTCGTGCTGCAGTGCGGGGTCTTTTAAAAGTGCTTTTGGAGTCATTACAAGCGTTTTAAAAAGCTAAACAATCCTTTCGGTTTCTGCGATTTCGCACGTATCACCCTGACGACATTCTTGAATGCCACATGTTTTACGGGCTTCCAGTTGAGGGATTTGCGTGTTACGCTGATGATCGTTGCTTCCAAGTTGAACGAGAGTTTTAGTGTGATAAAGGTAAGTAAAATAGTGGAGGAAATTGCCAAGGATCTGAAACGAGAACTACCAAACACCAATGGTTTCTAGCGGACTAATCTTTTTTCGATGCGGAAGTTTTAGTTGTTTTTATAGCGGTTCAAAAGTAGTAAACCAAGCTGGTGGACAATTAACAACGAATGCAGAAGTATCCTTGAATTTCAAATTGAAGCCAGATTGATTAGTAGATTAGGCCAGGTGAGAAACAATTCCAAATTCCCCACATCCTAACTTTTACCTATCTTCAAACCCAAAATCTCCAAATGGCATTTTGGCGTAAGAAAAAACCAAGAATCGAAAATGAGCACGGTCAATTCAAAGATGACGGTGTTTTTTGTGCGATGCCTTTTGTGCATTTTCACGTGGCGCAAAACGGAAACGTGACGCCGTGCTGTCAGGCGCCTTGGGGCGAGGAAGCGAAATTGGGGAACATCAACCAGCAAGGCATTCAGGAAATTTGGACGGGGAAACCGTTTGAGGCTTTTCGAAAGCAAATGCTGAAGGGTAACGCTCCCGAGGTGTGCAGTCGCTGCTACGACAAGGAGAAAATGGGATGGATCAGCTTGCGCGAAATCACCAATGATAAATACGAGGAGGAGATCAACGGGTTGATTCGGAACAAATTTCAGGCGGCGAGCTATGCGCAACCGGTTTACTTCGATATTCGGTTCTCAAATGTGTGCAACTTGAAGTGCCGCATTTGCAATTTTTCGTCGAGTTCGAGTTGGTACAACGACGATGTGGCCTTGGGGAATATTGACCCAAAAACGCCTGCGCTGACGACGTCCATGGTGGATGAAGAGAAGTTTTATGCGGAATTCAAGCAACAAATTGGGAGCATCAAGGAAATTTATTTTGCGGGCGGCGAACCACTGATGATGGAGCAGCACTATCGGATGTTGACGTTTTTGATCGAATCGGGGAACACGCAGTGCAAACTTTTTTACAATACGAATTTGTCGAGGCTGACGTTCAAGGATCAGGATGTGTTGGATTATTGGAAACAGTTCGACTACGTGAACCTGGCCGTGAGTTTGGATGATATCGGTGAGCGTTTGGAATACCAACGAAAAAATGCGAAATGGGACCAAATGAAGCTGAATTTTGATCGAATCAAGCGGGAAGCGCCGAATGTGGATGTGATGATCAGTCCAACCATTAGCGTGTTCAACCTGCTGTCGATTGCGGAAATGCATCAAACCTTGGTGGCAGAAAACTACGTTCGCCCAGAGGATGTGGTGCCAAGTTTGCTGGTGTATCCGCAGGAGTTCAATATCCAAATTTTGCCGACCGAGTTGAAGGATCTGGCGCGGAATCGCATTGAAAACCACTTGGAATGGTTGGGTGCACAAAGCATCAGCGATGCAAAAAAAATGAAGTATGTTCTCCGCCAGTATTGGAACATTCTGACGTATTTGAATCACGCAGGGAACGAAAAAGCACGCTTGAATTTCCCGTCAAAAATCCAACGGTTGGATGCGCTCCGGGAGGAGAAATTTGAGCTGGTTTTTCCTGAGTTGGCGGGGCTACTTGCTTCGAATGTCGATTAATGTGCTTCGTGAAGCGAGCAAAAAGTTACGGAGTGCGTTAAGGAGAGAAGCGGCATCATCAGACGATCCCGACGATTCATGTCGGTATGTCTGATATATAGCGGATAGCCTGACCCTGACCGGAGTTTACGGAGCGTCAGGGGAACGCCCAAATCAATCACTAAAACCTAAAGAAATTCGCCATAACCTGCCACGCGCATTTCTTCCGCAAACTCGTCGTAGTTTGTGATAATCGCGCTCAATTCGCCGCGAATGACTTTTTTTAATTTGGTTTGAAAGGGTCGGTGCGGAAGTTCGAGGTAATCGAGAATTGTTTTGATTGTGGACGCGTGCGACAGTCCATTTTCCAAATGCCGTTCAAAGTCGATCTTCAAGTAGGGCAAATTTTCCAACAGTTCCAGCTCTTCGGTCTCCCATTTTTCCAACTGTTGAACCCCGTGTTTGAATTGATAACAATCGATGGTGGTCGTGAAGGCGGGCAATACGGTTTCTGTATGATAAATGGAACTTTCTTGCGCGCGCACGGAGGACAGAAGGTGTTTCAACCTATTTTTCCGTGTCAAATAGATGAACTGCCAGCCATTTTGATGCAGTCCTTCCAAAAATTCGCGTTTCGAGAGTTCGGATTGAACTACCGACTCCATTTGATAGACTTTGACGTGCGAAATGAAGTGTTTCTTGCAACTGCCTGCTTTCTCGATGAAATAGTACAAGGGCTGCAACTGGAGCGGTTCCGAAGGTCGAAACAATTCGCCGTGGGCTTCAAAATAGCCAGTAGATTGCAACAAATCTTCCAAGAGGGTGCTGCCCGTGCGACCGAGTCCAAAAATCAACACGCGTTTTTGAGGCGAGAACGTCAATTCGGGTTGCTTCGATTTTTTCGCGGAAAAGAAAGGGAATTTCATGATCTCGTTATTCTGGAATGGGCATGATGAAGGAACGGAAAAGTGTGACGAGATGGTCGGCATCAACTGTCGGAACCGATTCGTAAATGGTCTTGAAATCCATTCCGATGAGGTGACGTTCAGCCGTTTCTTCCATGCCGTGTGTGCGTGCAACGGAAAGAATGTGCCGTAATTTCGATGCGATGTCCGCGATAAGCTCTGTTCGTTTGTCTTCTGGAGTTGTCGTTTTTTCGATCACATAGAGCTCCAATTGCGCCAAATACGTAGTTAAATGGTTAATTTTTGGTTGATTCTTCGCAAAATCTTCCTTCTCGTGTGCCTGCTTGCACCAGTGCTCAAGGAGGTGAAGAAAATCCGAGTAGGCCTTTTTGTTGTGTACCTCGATCTTCGTTCCGTTGGGAAGATGTGCACGAGACAATTGCGCGATAATTTTCTCTAATCTTTCAGAAGATAAAAATGGCAATGCACATTCTTGCGGAAAGGAAACCGTATTGAAAAACACCGCGCAATCGAGTTTGTTGGCAAAGGCAATCACATCGGGGAGTTCCTCCCAATTTTGAACCATTGGACAGTAAGAGAGATGAAAATTTGCATTGCGTTCACGGCAATAATTTCTGAAGTAGCTAATGATTTCCATCAATTGTGCGAAATTCCCATTCTTTCGGATCAACTGGTAGTTTTCTTCGTAGATGGAATCAATGGAAACGGCAATTTCGAAGGTGATTTTCTCCATCAGGTTTTTGATGCGCTGGGTGAGAATCGTTCCGTTCGTTTGCACCGAAATTCGAATTTTTGGGTTGATTTCAATCATGCGTTCCCAAATGTCAATGTAGATCGGAATCATAAAGGGTTCTCCACCCAGAAAATGCGAATTTTCCAAATAAGGAATAAATTCTTCGAGTTGATCCACAAACCGTGCGTCGTAGGCGGTTGGAATGGGCGGCAATTTTTCCCGGTTGCGCCGAATGGCTGATGAAAATTCGCCCCGACACATGATGCATTCCAAGTTGCATTCATTCGATAATTCAAAGTCAATTTTAGATGGAAAGCGATTGGAATGGACGGGTAGCGGATCAAAATTTTTGGCCGGCAAGCCACTGTAGTTTTCTGCCGTGATCAATTCGTGGCAGCCTTGGCAGCCCAATGAAAAATCATTCTTCGAAAGCGATTGACGGATTTCATCGGCCTTTGCTCCAAACCAAATCTCGCGGATGGATTGCGACGGATAAGTGCCTATCACGTGCATTTTGTTGTAACAACACACGGAGGTATTTCCCCGAAATCCAAAATACATGCTTCGAAAGGGTGCCCAGCAGGCTACTCCCGTGTTGGAAGTCGTGCGTTGGAGGTTGTATTTTCTTTCGGAATCAGGACTTAAAAACATGTTTAGTTGTGTTGAGTAGGTTGTTGATCTCGACTAAAAATGCTCGCTAATTCGGGGAAAATTGTGGCGGTACTTTCTTCGCGAAGTTCGTCCAATTTTTCGTTGAACACCACAAAATCAGGCAACAAATGGCTGCTGTCTGATGATTCCATGAACGTAATACAATTCTGGAATTCATTTAACTGAATATTCAGTTTGATATGCTCCGTTGCTCGCGGTATGGATAAATGATTGAATCGCTCTTTAAACTTATTCAATTGATCCTCCGTTGGTGATGCTGGTGGATGCTGAGCGGCCCACTGTTTAATCCACTCAATGTGTTTTGTCAGTTCCTCGCGCGCTCGATCTTTCAATGCAGCGGGTAGGGTCGTGACGCTCAAATAGTTCGGACTGCGCAAGATGTGCGGCATGAAATCGTCAATTGCACACAGCCCTTTGCTCACCCAATCTTGTTGAAATGCGGGGAGCGAGAAAACGTTGTAGATGCTGATTGTACTCGTGATCAGAAATTCAACATGCGGACACATTTTTATCATCCGCTCGCGGTTCGCGATGACTTCGTCCCAGGATTGACCTTTTCGTTGATATTCACCTTTTTCATTCATACCGTCCAAACTCGCGTGGACGTGAACGTGTTTGAATTGTGACCATTTTTCGAACACATCGATGCCTTTGTAGACAGTTTGAGAAAAGTTCGTCGCATAGCGCAATTTCACGTGGGTCAATCCGCGCTCGATTAGGATTTCTAAAATGCGATAATGTTCTTCCATGATCAATGGTTCGCCACCTGCGAAATAGATTTCTTCGAGGTCAGGAATCACGAAATCCAATTGTTGGAGCAGCGAATCGAAGTCTTTCGGGCCGCGATGAATTTTTGTGTCGTGCGAAATTAAATCAAGTGCTTTAGCATCGTTGTACCACTGCGAACTCGAATGATGCCCGCAAATTCGGCATTTGAAATTGCACAAGTTGGAAATACGGATGTCCCAATAAATGGGTTTCGAATTTTCGGAATACCCGTTCATTTTCGTTTCGTTTACCCAATCGAGTTTGTGACCGTAGAGCGCATTGGTCATTTGACGTGTGCTTTTGAGTCCAACTTTTTCACTTTGATAGCATTGTTTGCAGCGATTGTCCTTCTGATCTTTCAACAGTTTCGAACGGAATTCTTTCATTTCAGCGCCATTCCAAATTTCTTGTATGCTGCGTTCATTGACATCGCCAAGTGCCTGGTTTTTATCCCAAGGAGTGAGGCAACACGGAACAACGGTTCCATATTGAGAAACGAACAAATGCACCCAAGGCTTCATGCAAAACGCCTGACTTTCCTGAATGGACTCAATGTCCGTAATTTTTCGCCCAGAAAGTATGTCGAGGAGTTTGCGTTTCATTTCATGTAGTTTCAAGTAAAATTAATACAAATCCTGTAAGTTCGGATTTCTCAATTCTATCTCCACAACTTCTTCTCACGCTCTCTTGATTC
>JBFYPU010000195.1:0-3232 GCA_041303175.1 Crocinitomicaceae bacterium
TTCGAATAGGAAGAAGTTCAGTGTTGAGCAACGTTTTAATGGAGAGAAGGATTAGAAAGAAGGGAATTCCGAATGAGGATATTCCAAACCAACGGTAGATGAACAAGTGAGATGTCCAAGCACCAAATTTACCAAGCCAGTTCGCGACAGGCAATTCGTTTGCCTCGAATAAAAATTCAAAGAAACCCTTGTTTATCAAGCGATTTTGATCCTCTTGCCACGTAAATAGATAGGAGAAATTCGCAAGGAAAATGAAGAATCCAAACATCAAAATGGCAACGCCAACGCTCGTTTTTGTCTTTTTGCTATTCAACCGTTCTCGAATCGCTGTGATCGGCGATTTAACGGCTTTTTCTGGAGCTTTTTTCTTGCGGGTTCCCGACGACGATGCCGACGGTTGTTTCTTTGTAGATTCATCCGTTGTTTTCTCGTCTTTCGCTCTATATTCGTTGTCTAATGCCATTATCGCAAGTATATCTCACGAAGTTAAGTACTAAAGACAAGCCTACGTATGCAAGTTTAAGGAACTATACACAACGAACTGTTAGTTGTGTGGCAATTACTCACCTTCGATTTGAGAATTTGACTGGATCATTTTGTCCATGAATTCATCAAAGGTAACGCGTTCATAATCAGATGGTATTCCAAATAAGTCATGCTCCGGAGTATATTCACTCATCTTAATCAGTTCATAGTCGTAGATAGCATCCGTTGTGATCACGCTGTATTTCACTGGAATTCCATTTATTTCTGGGTACGCGTCAACGATTTTACGCGAGTATTTTTTCATGTATAAAAACTCGATTGGCTCGCCAAAATCAACATGGTTCACCATCATTCGGCTCATTTTCCGACCCAACATTCGGGTTTTCCCCATTTTCTTGGTAAACGTAAATCCATTGACTTGATCTGAAGTCGTGTCCGCTTCCATCGCTTCTTTTTGATCCTCAGTAGCATCCATTTGAAGGGCATATTTTCCAAATTCCGTTTCAAGCAACAAATAGGACTTATCCAAAATAATATGTTTGATCGCAATCTGTGTTCCGAGGTGATCCGTATAATTTTCAATTCGGACTATGGTGTCATTGGTGTATACCAACATTCGATTGTCTGGAATAAGCTCGCGAAATGCGGAGTCGCGCACACTAATTTTATATTCCAACATGCCAATAAAGGGTTTCGATTTTGACGATTGACCATAAGCAGGCAGAATTGTGAGGCCGATAAGTGCTAATGTTACAAGTGAAATGCGCATACGATAAATTTGTTCTTCTTAAGAACGTTAGATTTGGGTTAAAGTTACCAACATACGTGAATAACTCGCTGCATTTTGGACGCTTTAGCGCACAAATTTATATTATTTTTGCTCGACAATCAGGCGTATGAAGGACTTAGAATTAATCATCAATACATCGGAATTAACGGCAGGAACGCGCGGAAGTGGACTTGGACCAGACGCAGTGATTGCTGCTGCACGTTCAAAAGGAAGTACATTTTTTCGTGATCACGCCCCCGTTCGTGTGGAAGATGTGAATTTTATGTTGGATCAGGATGTGAAATATCCCTTCGCAAGACGAATCGAAGGTCTAGTGAAGATTTTTGAGCGAGTGTCCAATACCGTGAGTTCAACTCTCGAAAACGGAAAATTCCCTCTTATTTTGGCAGGAGATCACGGTTCAGCAGGCGGCACAATTGCTGGAATAAAGGCGGCATTTCCGAACAAACGGCTTGGTGTTATTTGGATCGATGCACATGGAGATTTACACACGCCCTATACGACGCCTTCGGGCAATATGCATGGAATGCCATTGGCAACTGCGCTTGGTGAAGATAATCGAGAATGTCAATCAAATACGCCACACCCTGATGTTGTTCAGCATTGGAATGCTTTGAAAAACACAGGGGTTGAAGGACCAAAATTAAGTCCGCAAGATTTAATATTCATTGGTGTACGCGACACGGAAGAACAAGAGGATGAGATCATTGAAAGGCACGGAATTCGAAACCATACGGTGGCAGATGTGCGCTTGAAAGGAGCAGATGAAATTGCGCGATTGTGTATGGAGCAATTGGAGCACTGCGAAATGATTTATGTCTCGTTCGATGTTGATTCAATGGATCCTGAATTGGCATCGTATGGTACAGGAACTCCCGTTGCGATTGGGTTATCACCCGAAGAAGCAAAAACATTCTTGCGCACATTTGCGCACCAAGAAAAATTGGTCTGCATGGAATTTGTTGAAATCAATCCGTGTCTGGACGATAAAAAAAATAGAATGGCGGAAATCACCTTCGAACTCCTTGAAGTGGTGGCCAATTCAATAAAAAACTAAATGGAAACTCGCATTAAACAAGCGTTAATTGAAAATGCAGAGGCAATTTTCGGAACGGCTATTGACGAATCTACTATTCAATTTCAAAAAACACGGAAAGATGTTGAAGGCGATTTGACGCTCGTTGTGTTTCCATTCGTGAAAATCTTGCGTTGCTCACCGGTTGAAGCTGGAACAAAAATCGGAGATTTCTTGAAAGATGCCATCGCTGAAATCGAATCGTGCGAGGCAATCAATGGATTTTTAAACATCGTCCTATCGGACAATTATTGGCTAAAAAAACTTGCATTCATTGCTGATCAAACCTCTTTTGGTTATGCACCAGCGGACTCGAAGCCGACAGTTATGGTGGAATATTCTTCACCTAACACAAATAAGCCACTCCACCTTGGCCACCTCCGAAACAACTTTTTAGGTTATTCGGTGGCGGAAATTTTGAAGGCGAATGGTCACAAAGTGGTGAAAACACAAATCATCAACGATCGTGGGATTCACATCTGCAAAAGCATGTTGGCTTGGGAACGTTTTTCTCCCTTGAATGCTGAAGGGAAGCGCGAAACCCCGGAAAATACTGGTTTGAAAGGCGATAAACTCGTGGGGAAATATTACGTGATTTTCGATAAAGAAATGAACGCCCAAGCAAAACAAGTTATCTCGGATTGGGAACTAGGGAGATTTGATGGCTATGATAACAATGTGGTCGCTGAATTCAGTCGATTGAACGATTCTAAAGTCGGGAAGGAGGAGAAGGCAATCGCAGGAATCGATGCAAAGATCAAAGAATTGGCAAAAAATCAAACTGCCTTGCTCAACGACGCGAAAGAAATGCTCGTGAAATGGGAGGGAAGAGATCCACAAGTCTATTTGCTTTGGACGACGATGAACAGCTGGGTGTACGA
>JBFYPU010000196.1:0-4300 GCA_041303175.1 Crocinitomicaceae bacterium
GTGTGTTTTTTCGACCGAGAATGATGTAATTTCCGGGTGAAAAGGAAGCGATGTTCAAAACGTTTGTCGCTTCCGAGGCCAAGATCAATTCGCCTGCTAGATTGTAGATTTCAAGCGCGTCAATTGCTGAATGCTCAAAGTTGAGTTGTAGGATTTCCGAAGCTGGATTTGGGTAAATGGAAATGTCGATTTGCGCTTCATCTATCCCCAAGACAGTACTTGGTGAGTATTCGTGCATGCTCGATTTTTTCCCTGTATAGCCCTTGCCCGTACCCATATAAGCCTTGTCATTCACAACGAAAGCAATTGCATTTTTCCGAGCACTTCCACCATAGGTCGCTTTGCTATCCCACGTATCATTGAATGGGTTGTACTCCCAAAGATCATCGAGAATTCCACCATTCACTCCTGTTGCTACGAAGCCGCGTTGTCCAATCGTGAAGGTTGTTGCCGATCCGCGTTCACTTGCGGGCAGATTTGCTTTCGCGTTCCATTGATTGGTAGTGGCATCAAATTCCCATATATCTTTCCGATACATATCTTGATCTGCTCCCAATCCAACGTATGCTTTGTAGCCAACTGTAAAGCTAGAAAGTTGGTAGCGCACTCCTCCAGGAAAATTGGGGAGTTGCGTCCATTGATCAATGCTTGGCTTGTATTCCCACAGCTGGTTGGAATAGGAGTTTGGACCGATTTTTCCGCCACAGACGTAGCCTTTTGAATCGATTGAAAACGCAGTTCCAAAGTAGATGCCAAATCCATTACTTCCTGGGTAATTTGCTTTTTGTGTCCACGAATTTGTTGTGGGATTGTATTGCCAAAAATCGTTTAAAGGTTGAGCGAGCGGCTCTGAGGCTTCTGCTACGTTCATTCCAGTGCCGACATACGCAAAATCATCTATGACAAAAGCGACAGCGTTTCTACGAGGAGTGCTGGGAAGATTAGCAACTTGCGACCACGCGTCTGTGGATGGATCGTATTTCCAGAAATCATTGAGCGTAACTTCTGCTGTATCAAGACCGGTTCCGACGTACCCGTAATCCCCAATTGCGAACGCAACGGCACGCTCACGTTTACCACCAAAAAAATCATTCTTTGGCGTCCAATAATTTTCGGTTTGACCAATGGTTCCAAAGGACAGAAAACCAATTAAAATAAGGCAAAATCCTTTCATTAGTTAAAAATAAAGCGTTGAGTATGAATGGCGCGGTCGTCTTTGATTACCTTGCAGATATACGTTCCTGCTGGCAAGCCATTTCGTTCAAGGATACACGCGTTGTTGTGCGCATCAATGGCCGCAACTTCTTGTCCATACATGTTGTAAATAATAACGCTAAAATCAGTTAATTTTTCAGATGAGAATTGCACATAATCAACAGCTGGATTGGGTCCAATGGAGAATTGTAGATCCGTGGACAAATCATCGAGTCCAGCAGAAACTTGCGTAGAGTTGAATTCCCAGAAATCATTGAAATTTGTTCCATTTGTTCCGATTCCAAAATAGGAACGGTCGCCGATTGAAAAGGCATTGCAAAAACGTCTCGCCGTTCCAGGGAAGTCAGGCAGTTGAGTCCATACATTGGTGGCTGGATTAAACTCCCACAATTGAGATTGAACGAGGGAGAGTGCTCCAGCATATCCGCAAACGATATAGCCTTTTCCGTATTGAGAAAAACTCGCAGATCCACCTGTTGCGAGACCTGGAAACGAGCTGCGAATGGTCCACTGATCAAGCATTGGCTTGTATTCCCATAGCGCGCTGTTGGATTTTACGTATCCTTTGTCGTCCACCACAAACGTTGAATTCCATGTAGAAACACTAAACGGCATAGGATTTTTGGCCGTCCATTGATTGGTTTGTGAATTGTATTCCCAGAGCGTATTTCCAGACATTGCATAGCCTTTTGTACCGATTGCAAACCCTTCGTTGTTGGCAAAATAGACAGGCATATTCGCCATGGTTTCCCATATGTTTGTGGCCGGGTTGTAGCGATAGAATGCCAGACTAGAGCCATTTTGTCCACCACCGATATATCCGTATTCCTCCATTCCAAATGCGAGAGAGGCGTAGTTTCCGATGCCATTGTTGCCAATGTAATCCGCGCGTTGCGTCCACGTATTTGTTGCAGGATCAAATTCCCACCAGTCTTTTTTAATGATGTTTGGTCCAGCACCATTGTAGTGGCCAAATCCCATATAACCTTTTGTTCCAATTGAAATTCCAGTGCCTCTGTGACGACCGACTCCGCCAAAGTTTGCCTTCATCGTCCAGCCTAAAACGGAGGCTGAAACCTCTTGTGCTGAAAGGATGCAGAGTGCAACGATTCCGAGTTGTAAAAGTGTTTTCTTCATACTATTATTCGTTTTGTAGAGAAATAGAATAGATTAATTCACACGTAATTTTGACATTGAAATGGATGATTCTGTTTCCAATTTAACAATGTATAAACCCGGTGAAAAGTCGACTAAATCAACGGTTCCATTTGGTTCAATTTCACCAGAATATACGAGTTGTCCTTGCATATTGACAAATGAAACTTCTCCAGATGGATTTCCACTGAATGTTACACTGTTTGTAGCTGGGTTTGGATACAATTCAAATTTGCTCGTGGAAAGTTCGTCTGTTGCGAGCGAACCTTGACCAATATTGATGGTATACGTTCCCGATTGGATGTTCCAGCCTTCTACAATGACGTAAAGAGCAGTATGTCCTAGTGTTGAAACATTGATGGTCGAATAAGGAGCGCATGAAGGCGAATCGTCGTTGATGGCTATCGGCGTTCCACTGGCATCTGTTACCGTTAAAAATGTATCAAAGGTTGAGCCGCATGTAGAGATATTTAGGCTTGAAACACCGGTTAAAGGCGACAACAAGTAGTACACATCTGGCGAGTTGTAAACTGGATTTTGGCTCGAATAGCAGATCGAAGTTGAGTGCGTTTCGGTGAAGGGAAAGGAAGTGACAAGTCGAGGATTCGTTTCGTCGTCACCGATGTATCCTGAGCAGTCGACACCATTGATGATGGACACGTTAAAATCGACTACTGACCCCCAAACAAACGCCGCGCAAGGATCCAGCGGGAGAGCACCACCTTCGTGCTGCATGACGCGCATTTTGGTAGCACCCGTAGTTGCACCGCCTGGTACGGTAAAATTATAATTGGTAACTGGAGAAGGGGGAGTTCCAGACCATGTAAGAATGGATTCCGACGGTTCGAAGGTTCCACTTTGGTTAAAATCGATCCAAGCTTGTCCAGCACTGGGGTAATTTCCTCCGCAGGTGCCAAATTCAATGGCAATTGAATAGTTGTTTCCCGCACCCAAAGTGACCGATTGTGTTGTATATTGTTCTACACCAAGCACTCCTGGACAACCCACATAAGCAATTCCACCAACAGCGCCGTTTAGTACAACGGATTCAACATTCGAATCTACTGTCGAAGTTGGCCCGCCAGTCAAGCAGTACTGCGAAAAGGAGACGCATGAAACAAAGGCAAGCGGTAATAGTAGAAGTTTTGTCATAAGTTATTCGTTAACAATTCAGATATGTAACCATAATATTCGGTTAATATATAAAATTATTCTCAAAGTTTAAGACGACAACTAAGGATTATAAGTTGCGTGAATCAGACAATTTAGCGTTTATCTTCCCATTTTTTGAAGATGGTCTTCGTACTTTTTTTCGTAGCGTAATCGGCTGGACGTTTGTTGTTTTTGTCGATCAATGTTGAATTCGCACCTTTCGCGAGAAGATCCAGGATCAAATCATCTTGACTGTATATGGTTGCAATCACCAGGAGTGTTTGTTGCAGTTCATTCACAGGAGCGTCTATTTCAAAACCAACGTCGTCTGACAACAGTTTGTTAATCATGGGTGTGTGCGCTTTTTTCGCAGCGACATAGGCAAGATCTTGCACTGTTTTTTGTTGAAGCATGATCACTTCATGTTGCGCCATTATTTTCACGATGCCATCTAAATCTTCGGCAACAAGCGCAGATTTTATCTCGCTTTCCACCTTCATCGCGTCCTTATAGTGTGCATTTCGTTCTGCTTTAGTCATCGCGCCTCTGGTTCTCAAATAATCAACGATTGACTGATTTCCAATCTCTTGCGCGTAATCCATCACGTTTTTATCGAAATAACCGATCGCATTCACGTCTGCTCCATTTTCGGCGAGAAATGTCACCAAGGTGAGGTTTTCTTCTTCCACCGCTTTGATGATTGCAGGCTGTTCGAAATAGCAGTTTTTGTTGACATCAATCTTTTTGTCATTTAGGTAGTACGCAAGTTCCAAATCAT
>JBFYPU010000197.1:0-3355 GCA_041303175.1 Crocinitomicaceae bacterium
GATTTGAATGTGTTTGATGAAGCGAGTAGTTTTGGTTCTTTCGATACAATTATCGACAGTTTAACAACATTCAATCCGGATTGGAGCACAACCGATAGTAAAGCAACATTCTTCATGCGTACACCAACCGCTGCAAGTTTCCAATTTGATTACCACATTTGGAAATACTTCTATGTGAACGCAACAGGTATTATAAGTGTGAACAGCCGACAAAATCCAAACCGCGTGCGTACAGCGAATCAATTCTCTGTTACACCAAGCTTTGATCACTCTTGGTTTGGGGTTCATTTACCACTTTCTTACAATAAATATTCAGGATTCAAAACAGGACTTGGTACTCGCCTAGGACCGTTAACGGTTGGTACAACAGATTTAAGAACGCTCTTCGCAGCTGGAAAAATCAAAGGTGCTGAAGTGTATGTAGGCCTTCGTTTACCAATCTTATATGTTCACCCAAGTGACATCGACGGTGACCTTGTGTCGGATAAAGTGGATGAATGCCTCGTGGTTCCAGGAATCTGGGAGTTCAAAGGATGTCCAGATACGGATCGTGACGGCATCAAAGATTTGGAAGATTTGTGCCCAACAACGTTTGGTTTGGCTGAATTCCAAGGATGTCCAGATACAGATGGTGACGGAATCCCAGATAAAGACGATGCGTGTCCAGAAGAAGCTGGTCCAGTAGAATTCAAAGGTTGTCCGGATCGTGACAATGATAGCATTATCGACAGCAAAGATGATTGTCCAGACGAAGCAGGTCTTCCAGCATTCAAAGGATGTCCAGATGCAGATGGTGATGGCATCAAAGATTCTGAGGATGCGTGTCCAGACGTTCCAGGACCACTTGTAAACAATGGTTGTCCAGATACAGATGGTGACGGTTTGTTCGATTTCATCGACGATTGTCCAACAGAATTTGGTCCTAAAGAAAATAAAGGATGTCCATGGCCAGATACAGATGGTGACGGTTTGTTAGACAAAGACGACAAATGTCCATACATCGCTGGTCCATTGAAAAATGACGGTTGTCCATACCAAGATACTGATAACGACGGTGTATTGGATAAAGACGATGATTGTCCAGCAACACCAGGACCAGTTTCTAACAAAGGATGTCCAGAGATCGAAAAAGAAGTCGAAGAAATCCTTCAAACGGCGTTCGAAAACCTTCAGTTCGAAACTGGAAAAGACATCATCAAGCAAGAATCGCTTCCTTCGTTGACGAAACTTGCTGAAGTGTTGTTGAAAAAACCAGAATGGAAACTTCAAATTTCAGGGCACACGGATAACGTAGGTAACGATCAAAACAACTTGGTGTTATCTAAAAAACGTTCTGAGGCAGTGAAAGCATTCATGGTGTCGAAAGGAATTGCAGCTGATCGATTGATTGCGCTTTACTTCGGTGAAACGGTTCCAGTTGCAACGAATGATACACCAGAAGGACGTCAACAAAACAGACGTGTGGAAATGCAGATTATCCAAAAATAGGACGCAAAAATAAGTGATCTACAAGTCGATTCTTCCAGTGAAAATTGGAGGAATCGACTTTTTTTATGCCCAATATTCTTTGAAAAGCAGCGTATGTTCATTCATCATTGTATGGGTGTGAGATTCTAAAAACAGATGTGTATTTTGTAAATGGATTTCAATACTACGCCATGAAATTTCTGCTTAAACTCATCTTCGTTCTGCTTTCCATTGTTGGGATTCTTCTAATTGTGGGTTTATTCGTCGACGGAAAGTACACCATCTCTCGGTCCATTGAAGTTGAGCGACCTCAGCAAGAAGTGTTCGAATACATCACGTATTTGGAAAATCAGCAGGCGTATTCCGTGTGGTACAAAATGGATCCTGCAATTCAAATGTCAAGCAGCGGAACGGATGGAACAGTAGGTTTTATTTCTCGTTGGTCGAGCAAAATGGAAGATGTTGGCAAAGGTGAACAGGAAATCACAAAAATCATTGATGGTGTGGGTATCGATACAGAAATTCGATTCAAAAAACCCATGGAAATAACGAGCCAAGCATCAATCCGCACGCGCACACTTTCCAATTCACGCACAACTGTCACATGGACATTCAGCGGGGAAACTCCTTATCCATTTAACCTGACGGCGCTCTTCATGGACATGGACGAAGAAATTGGTCCAGATCTGGAAAAAGGACTGAAAAACGCAAAGATCATTTTGGAATCCCAGAATAAATAACTTCTTGTTGCGCTAAAACTAGATTTTAGGCTAATTTTATAGAGTGATAACCTTACAAAAGAAACACCGGTTCATTTTAAGTATCCTCTCAGGGATTTTACTTGTCGTGTCTTTTCCATTTACGGGGAGTCTGACCCCATTGGTATTTGTTGCATTTGTTCCGCTTCTTCTGGTGGATAGCTACATTACTGCCAAGCGATACCGATCCCGAAAAGTATTCACGCACGCCTTCATTACCTTTTTGATTTACAATGTGGGCTGCACCTGGTGGGTATGGAATGCCGATGCATCTGGCGCCGTTCTCGCTTTTCTTGCGAATACCTTACTCATGACGATCACCTTCTATGCCTTCCATTTGACGAAGAAGTACGTAGGCGCAAAAGAAGGATACATCGCGCTATTGATCTACTGGATTGGATTCGAATACCTGCATTTCAATTGGGATGCATCGTGGACGTGGTTAACCCTTGGCAATACATTCAGCATTCATCCAGCTTGGGTCCAATGGTATTCCTACTCTGGTGCACTCGGCGGCTCATTGTGGATCTTGTGTATCAATCTCCTTATTTTCCGCGTCTATCACAATTTGTGGATCAAAGGCGAATCCTGGCGCATTCAAACCCCACTTTTTATTATGGCGAGTGCGTTTTTTATTATCCCGTTTGCCATTTCCACCGTCACGTATCTCACGTATGAAGAGCAAAAATCACCCTACGAAGTAGTTGCGATTCAGCCCAATATCGATCCCTACAACGTGAAATTTGTGAAGCCTCCGATGGAACAGTTGCAAATGATGGGAGATCAAATGCTTAACGGAGCACGAAAAAGTACGGATCTTATTCTCGCGCCAGAAACAGCGATTTATGGATCTTTTCTGGAGGATGATTTTCCTCGACTCACCTATTTTGCATACCTAAAAAGTGTCAAAAGTCAACTCAATGACGTGCCGATTTGCATTGGAGCATCCACTGTTAAGTATTTCCCAACAAAAAACTCTAAATCTGCGCGGCAAGTTGAAGGAGGCACCGAGTTCGTTGAATACTACAACACATCCATTCTCATCGACAAAAACAATGAAACGCAATTCATCCATAAATCGAAATTGGTTCCGGGCGTAGAAAGCATTCCATTCTCTGAATATTTCCCAA
>JBFYPU010000198.1:0-8288 GCA_041303175.1 Crocinitomicaceae bacterium
CTTCATTTTACAACAAGGAGCAAAAAATCGTAGCTGTGGTAGGCGAAGATTTCCCACAAGAGATGTTGAATCAACTCCGTTCACGCGGCGTGGATTTGGAGGGATTGCAAGTAAAAAAGGGTGAAAAATCCTTTTTCTGGTCAGGTAAATACCACAACGACATGAATTCTCGCGATACGTTGATCACTGAATTGAACGTATTGGAACATTTCGATCCAATCATTCCTGCATCTTACCAAGGTGTGGATTACTTGATGCTCGGAAATTTAACTCCTTGGGTGCAAAAAACGGTGATCGAACGACTAACTGAGCGACCCAAGTTAATTGCCATGGACACCATGAATTTCTGGATGGACATTGCAATGGACGATTTAAAACAAACCATCTCAATGGTGGATTTGTTGATTATCAATGATGAAGAAGCACGTCAACTTTCAGGTGAATATTCTTTGGTGACTGCGTCAAAAGTGATTCGTGCGATGGGACCCAAATACCTCATCATCAAAAAAGGAGAACACGGTGCCTTGTTGTTCCATGGTGATAACGTATTCTACTCGCCTGCATTGCCATTAGAAGTTGTGTTTGATCCAACCGGAGCGGGTGACACATTCGCAGGTGGATTTATGGGATACATTTCGGCGACGGATGATCATTCTTTTGAAAACATGAAACGCGCAATGATCCACGGATCCGCGTTGGCGTCATTTTGTGTAGAAAAATTTGGAACAGAACAACTTGAAACCATTACTCAAAACGATTTAGATAAACGCATCAGTGAATTCGTTTCATTGGCAAACTTCGATATCGTTCAAGTAATTAGCTAAAAAAGGGGACATGGAAAACATGGATTTCATTGCAAAATTGGAGGAATTGTCGGCGCACGAAGATGCACTGGCTGTGAGTAGAGAGATCAACGAATTGCGCGGAAAATTCGACGACTACGTGTTGGAAGAAGAGCGCAAGGTTCAAGTAGCTCAACTTGAGGCGGAAGAAAGCGGTGAAACCGTTGTTGAAATGGATGACGATTTCGGGAGAGAAGCATTTTATGCGCTTTTCGAAGTATACAAAGAACGAAGAAAGGCAGTTAAAGAGGCAAAAACCGCCGAGCAAAATGATAATCTACGTCAAAAACGTGATTTGATTGTGCGCTTGCAAAAAGTGGTAACCTCCGAAGAAAACATCGGTGCAGCGTTTGCGGCATTCAAAGAAATTCAAGATAAATGGAATGGAATCGGCGATATTCCTCGTGACAATCGCAGTGACATTCAAAAAGATTATTCCAAATTGTTGGAAGACTTTTTCTACAATATCAATATTTACAAGCAGTTAAAAGACCACGATTTCCACCGCAATCACCAGATGAAAATGGAAATCATCGATCAATTGAAAGCACTTCAAAAGGTGGATTCCATCAAAGAAGCAGAAGTTGGTTTGAAGCGCTTGCAAAATGAGTGGGATGGCATCGGCCCAGTTCCGAACGATCAGTGGGAATTGGTGAAAGAATCATACTGGACAGAAGTACGCTCGCTGTACAACCGCGTCAATCGTCATTACGAAGATCAGCGAGAAGAGCAACGCGTGAACATGGAGCAAAAGCAAGCACTGATTGCAGAAGTGAAATTACACGCATCGGAACTCGAGGTGCTTGTTGAGCGAAAAGATTGGGAAGACCGCACCGCAAAAGTACTGGACGTTCAAAAAGCATGGAAACTTATTGGCGCAGGGCCTCGAAAAGAGAACGAACTCATTTGGAAGGAATTCAGAAAAGAATGTGATGTGTTTTTCGATGCAAAAAAAGCCTTTTACGACCAACTGAACAGCGAATTTGATGGTCTTGCCGCAAAAAAACAGGCGCTTATTGACCGCGCAAATGCACTCAAAACCTCTACCGATTGGAAAGAAACAGCGAATCAACTGGTTCGCATGCAAAAAGAATGGAAAGAACTGGGGCACTCTGGTCAGCGCAATGAACAAAAACTGTGGAAGAATTTCCGAGCTGCTTGCGACGCCTTTTTCAAAGGTAGAGATGCACATTTTGCCGCACAAGATCAGGAGTTAGAAGGAAATTTAACGCTGAAAAAATCGTTGTTAGAAAAAATCAATGCCTTCGAAACGCCTGCAGATAAAAGCGAAGCGTTGAAAGCTTTGCGCGAATTCTCTGCTGAGTTCAATGAAATTGGAAAAGTGCCAATGAAAGTGAAAGACGACATCTATCACGCCTTCAAAGCGGCAATGGATCTTCACTACGGCAAATTGAAAATGGAAGGTTCAGAGAAGGATAAAATCATGTTCCAAGCGAAATTGGATACATTGAAAGCAAGTCCTAACTCAAATCGTCTCTTGAGTGACACGAAAATGGATCTTCGCAAAGAAATTGAAAAGCACCAAAAAGAAATTCAACTCTTGGAGACCAACCTTGGATTTTTCGCGAATAGCCAAGGGGCCGATCAATTGAGAAAAGACGTCGAGAAAAACATTCAACGCGTACAGGACAAAATCACTGAGCTTCGAAACAAAATGAAGCTAATCCCGAATGAATAAATCCATCAATATTTTCCTCGGTTTGTTGTTGATGCCAACGATGGCACTAGCGATTTTCGTGGGTTTCGATCTTCCGATTGAAATGATCAAACTCTCTGGAAATAACTTGCCGTACAAAGAATATATTTTCCTGGGAATGGGCGTATTGATTTTTAGTGTGATTGTTCGCCGCTCCATTCGCCGCTGGATGGGAATGCACATTGTGAACAAGGTCAAAAAATTTAAGTGGAATGCCCAAGTGAGCAGTGAACGTAAGACACGCGTCCGGACGTATTTACTCCTTGAATCCATGGTGATGGCGTTTGTTGCAATTGCACTCTACGAAGTATGTGAAACAGCACTCGCACCGGCAATCGCCTTCATTTTTGGCGCGGTCGACAGTATCGTGTTTGCCATTGCAGGAAGAAACGGTCGCTACCGTGTTGGAATTTCATCCAAAGCCATCATTGTGGCGGATCGAGAAGTCATCTTTCTCTATTTTACTGGACTTCGAAAAATTAGCGCACATCAACAAACAACGTATTTTGATTATGTCAAAGGCCTACAATTGTCCTTTCCTACAAATTGCATCCCGGAAGACGAACGCGAGGAATTTTTGAATGTGCTTGAGGCGCAAATCGATCCAAATCGGGTGTTCTTTTCGAAAACGATGGTGTAATTTTAAGCCGCGATTCATTTCCTAGTAATTTCCAAACCGCTGTGTGAAATGGCTTTAACAATCATGGCGGAAAGCGGTGAACGATATAGCAGAAAATATCAGTTCGCTAATAACACTCACAAACGCCAATAACCAATACCAAACCACAATTACCGACGAAACGTCAAGGCACGAATCTCCTGCTTTAAGTTGTGTTGCGCGTCCTGCAATTTAAAGATTGGAATGTAATTTCCACCGCCCAACTTTGCTGCATCGCGCATTTCTTCCTCCTCTTTCTCCTTGTTTTGAATGCCAACAACAGACAAATTTATGCCTTTGGCTTTGTATTTTCGTACGGATTTCTTGTAGTCGTCTGAATTTCTGTTGAAGGCACCATCCGTGATCACAATTACATGATTCACGCCATCCATTAACATCGCACGACTCGCTAATTTGTATCCAGCCTTGATTCCCGCACCGCCAGAAGTTTGTCCTCCTGGTCGCAGTTTTCGCACCACTTCTTTGATTTCGTCTTTCTGGTCTCCATTCGTTGTGCGCAACAATACGCTAGTCTCGGTTGAATAGGTTACAATTCCAATTTTATCCTGTGGCCGAAGCATATCGACTAATTGATACAGTGAGTATTTCATCAATTCCATTTTGTCCGCTCCACTCATTGAAGAGGACACGTCCAACACAAACACCACATTGATCGGCTTGAAGTTCGCCTCATCAAAATCCTCTGGATCCAGCTCATTGAAGGCTGGTGGCGTTTCGGTTTGCGTCGTCACAATATCTGGAGTGGTTAACTCCTCTTCCAAATGCGTTTCTACTTCTTCAGGCTCATTAATTTCGATAGTGATCTCAATCTCCTCTGGTGGGTCAACAACAGCGATGTCTGTTGGCGGTGGAATCGGAACAACAATTGTTGCATCCCTTTCCAATTCCACAACGATATAATTCCGCTTAAAATTGATATAGGCACCCAATTCCGCTGGGAAATATCCATCGTGCGTTGCGTAGAAATAACTCAATCCAAGGGTTGCGTCTTTCACGATTTTACCCTTTTTGTCGGTTTCCTTCATCCAAATGGGTTCACCATTTTGCAGGAGGGTCACACTCGATTGACTGAGCGGTTCTTTGGTTTCCTTATCAACAGTCACAACGGTCAAATCAAATTGATTCGGATTTCTGCCTTCTGGTCGATCGGAAAAATTGGGACACTGCGTAAGCATAGTGGAGCCATCCTGTGGCAATTCGCTCAAATTTCCTGTCAATTTTATACTCACTGCATCGGCGCGATCACTCGTGAAAACGTCTACATTAAACACAAACCTTCCTTTTTTCGTTGGATTCACATGCAAACGAATGATGATTGAACTGTCCACGTCTATGATTTGCTTGGAAACGATGTATGAGACCTCAACAGTCTTCTTCACTGTGAGCAACCACTCCTGTTTTTGACCATTGTTGGTCAATTTCAAATCGACATAACGTGCAGAATACGGTTCAAGGTCACCAAAATCGTGGTTTACCAGACTGAAATCCACTTGTGCGAAAACGAACGAGGAGATCAAAAAAGAGAGAAAAAGGAAAAGTTGTTTCATATACTTCATTCATTGATGAAACGAATCGAAGACGCAATTGTTACGTCTCAACGCAGGCAAAAGGACAAGAGCGCATCCAAAAATTGGTCTGGTGCTTCGGCATGAACCCAGTGTCCAGCACCCATAATCGTGACAAACTCTGAATCCAAGAATTGATCTTCGAGTGTTTCGAAATCTTCGTCAAGGATATAGTTGGAAAGTTCACCGCGAATAAACAAGGTTGGAGTTCTCACTTCGCCTTCGGGGAGTGGTGCCAAAATTTCCGTCATTTCACGTTCCAAAACAGCAGTATTCATGCGCCACGCCAATTTCCCCTTCTCCTTCCAGTATAGATTCTTCAACAAAAATTGCAGCGTTCCTTCTGAATCAATATACTCGCGCATCTGCACCTCTGCTTGACTTCGCGCAGTAAGTGTATCAAGATCAACAGCATGAATTCCCGCCAAAATATGTTGATGGTGCATTGGATATTGCTTTATCCCCATATCCACAATGATTAATTTCTCCAAAGAGGCTTCGTGCAATTGGGCGAAGCGCATCGCAACCTTCCCTCCCATTGAATGACCGACCAAAATAAATTTGTCAAGTTTCAAATCTCCACAGAGTTCGAATACATCTTGCACCATGATTTCGTAGGAAAAATCATCGTTCCAAGCCGAATGTCCATGATTGCGCAAATCGACCAAAATAACGCGGTAATATTCCGCCAATTTCTTTGCGTGTGTCTGCCAATTGTCAGAAGAGCCGAATAGTCCATGTAAAATCATCATGGGTTTACCCTCTCCAAGCTCACGGTAATGGAGTTTCATTTTTGGATTTTTACCAAAGGTAATAATTTGATTAGATTCGCCCTTGGATTTAGATTGAGCTGGCTACTTAACACATATTTTATGACTTTCCAAAACACCATTTAACTCGATTACCGCAAGATAAAAAGCAGCTTCCAAATGCGATAAGTCCAGTTCGGTTTCTTTTTCCAGTTTAGATTCAAAGACCAATTCACCAAGCATGTTGTAGAGCTTGATGTTGTCCTTATCAGTAAATGATGCATTTGCCGAGACAATTGTGATTTTTCCGTCAGTTGGATTTGGATAGATGGTGAAGTTGTTCTGCATTAACTCAGCCATGCCATTACTATGATCTCTAAAGGAGTATGTCACAACCAGTTTTGGGTGTTTATTTGCATCCGCATAATCAGAGGAAGCAAAGTAAAGTACATTTGTCACGGTTTCATTCAGTAATTTCAAGCTGAACCCATAATTCTCGATAGAATGCATCTCTTGAACTAGCGTCGTAACATCAATGTCTAAATAGTCTTGAGAAGAACTTGTACTTGCTGGAAGAATAACTCCGTTCTGCCCAGGTGATGGAGGCTGAGTAATCCAGCTGACGGCACTTTCGGACCAGTCTGTTGTTACTCGCTCTATCAAAGCACTATTGTTGGATCCACTATGGAGATGTGCTGGTGAAAGTGAATACAAATTCAAATAGGCGCTTTCAATGGAAGCTCCCGCGGGTATACTTGATAAATCAAATTTGATTAGTGCTCTATTCACGTTTAGCCCTCCCGAATATCCAGGCATTACATACGCTGCATTTTGAATAGCAGTTCCATAATTGTTGGCCTCGGTATTATAGTAATCATGATAGCCAAGAGCTGCATCATTGTCCGAAATAAGTGTTATCGTGGTTTGTGCGTGTGATGAAAACGAGGTTAGTGCAGCAAATGCAAATAGGTTCAAAGTAATTCGTAAAAACATAATTTCAAATTTAGATCGTTCAAAGAAAGGTATTAGTTCAAAAGTTAAACTTGTGTGACTGTCTAAATATACGAGAAACATTGGATATAACAACCGTAACTGCACACTACTTACATGGTGTTCAATCACTTGAAAAAGAAATATTCTCAGAATAACTTCCTCTCTGATTTAGTATCTTTGCAAAAACTTTAGTTCATGGACGAGAACAGAACAGAATTGGATCGCTTGGGAGAATTTGGATTGATTGACCACCTTACGGAAAACTTTAAACCAAAAAATGCGTCAACCTTGCTTGGTGTAGGTGACGATGCTGCGGTGATTTCCATTTCAGACACAGAAAGTTTGCTTGTATCCACCGACTTTTTGATCGAAGGCATCCACTTCAATTTAATGTACATGCCATTGAAACATCTCGGTTTTAAAGCAGTTGCCGTGAACGTCTCGGATATTTGCGCAATGAATGGAGTGGCAGAGCAAATTACCGTCTCCATGGCAGTTTCAAGTAAATTTCCTGTGGAGGCGCTTGAGGAGCTGTATGAAGGAATTCGAATTGCGTGTGAAACGTATGGCGTAGATTTGGTGGGCGGTGACACGACCGCATCGTATTCTGGGTTGACATTGAGCGTTACAGCAATTGGTCGTGCGGAAACATCAAAAATTGCCTACCGTTCAGGTGCGAAAGAAAATGATCTTTTAGTGGCTTCAGGTGATTTGGGTGGCGCCTATGTTGGATTGCAGGTATTGGAACGTGAGAAACAAGTTTTTCAGGCAAATCCAAACATTCAGCCTGATTTGGATGGACACGATTACATTGTTCAACGTCAATTGAAGCCGGAAGCGCGCGTAGATGTGATTTCATTTTTGAAGGAATTGAATGTCGTTCCAACATCAATGATTGACATTTCGGATGGTCTCGCCTCTGAAATATTGCACTTGTGCAAAGCCAGTAAAGTGGGCTGTCGTCTCTACGATGAAAAGATTCCTATTGACGCCCAAACTTCTATGACGGCCTTGGAATTCAATCTTGATCCTGCAACCTGTGCGTTGAATGGTGGCGAAGACTATGAATTGCTCTTTACGATTGCTCAGTCCGATTTCGATAAAATCAAGGGTAACCCCCACATGACTGTGATTGGTCACATTACAGATGTTTCTGAAGGTGCGTATTTGGTTGATAAAAACGGATCTGTGATTGAACTTCGTGCACAAGGCTGGGATCACTTTTCGGAGTAAAAAATGAGCCTAGAAAGCAAGACGGTCGTGGTATTTGCGAATCCGTATGCGCCTTCTTTCATGGCTTCATTAATTATGCTACTTGCGTTCGACGGTTGTATTTTTCACGAACAATTGCGTCGAATGATTTTCCTTTCAATTTTGATTCTGCCCACGATTCGAAGTCGAAGTAGTCGAGAGCAACACTTTCAAAGACGTCATCGTTGGTGATTTTTGCCAATTCTCTATACATTTCTTCCCACAACACTTGACGATCAAAACGATCTTCGCATTTGATCAGCTTACTCATAAATTGTAGCAATACTTTTTCAAAACCATACATTCTGTTGCGTGTTTTAAAAAAGCGTTGCGTATTCTTCAACGAATACGGCAACAAATTATTGTGGTTCAATTCCAGATGCACCAACAAATCGAGTAATTGTGTGAAGCCGATAATATCCTCCGTGTTATCAAGATTTGAGTCGTTGAGAATACGATTGATCCATTTGAGCGCTTCGGGATAATTTGCCG
>JBFYPU010000199.1:0-2994 GCA_041303175.1 Crocinitomicaceae bacterium
GCATGATAAGCCGTTGTGAAGAGATACGATTTTACTTTTTCGTATAGGACCTCTTCGTGCTTCACCCACACTTTGGTAAATGTTTCCTGAACAATATCCTTAGCAGACATCTCATTTCGAAGATGCTTCAACGCAAATCGGAAAATATTATCCGAGTATTCGTCAACTGCCAGGTTGTATTCTTTTGTAGTCATGTTACCGTTTTCAGAGGTAAGACCATTAAGTTACTGAAAAGTTACAGATCGTGGTGATTTTTTTTCAATCGCTTATTCAATTGAGGTTGGAGATTCAGGCGAGACTCCGATTTTGCTATCATCTAGGGTTACTAATTTTGTTGGATAACATCTCATCCATTCACCTCAATCCTGCCACAATCCCGCTCACCAAAGCATCATAATCCGGAGGGTCAAATCGCGTCAAGCCGAGCCGTACGATCACCAAGCCTTCACTTGGAGTGATAAAAATCCGTTGACCCTGAAATCCATCGGCGAAATACATGTCTTTCGGTGATTTGGGGTAGTCTTTGTTGGTCGGCAGCCAAAACTGCGCGCCGTATTCTCCTTTCGAATTTTTCACGGCTTTGGAAGTGAACTTGATCCAGTTTGGCGGAAGCAAGCGCTCATCACCGACCATTCCGTCGTTCAAAAAGAACTGACCAAATTTTGCCCAATCGCGCGCGGTTGCCCAGGCGTAGGAAGAAGCCACGTAATTGTTCGCTACATCTGTTTCAATGATAAAACTGGACGCGCCGATTTTATCAAATAGGTGTTTGTAGGGATAATGAAGGTATTCCTGAAAAGACATCCGATCTCGCAAAATGCCCGACAGCAAATTACTCGATCCACTGGAATATTCCCAATGTGTTCCCAAAGGTGCTTCCATGCCTTGATCGATGGCATATTTGACCATGTCGTCACTGTTGTAGAGCATGGTTGTTGCTTCAGAGACAGTGCCGTAATCCTCGTCCCAACTTAAACCGCTGTTCATTTGGAGAAGATGTTTGATCGAAATGTTTTTTCGCTCATCCGTCCAAGCTGGGAAAAGATGCGTTTGACTGAGTCCTTCTAGTTTCTTCTGCTGAATCGCAATGCCAATTAGTGCGTTGAAAATACTTTTGGTCATCGACCAGCCAATGTGTTTGGAGTTCTCGCTGAAACCTGGAGCATATTTTTCTCCGATCAACTTTCCATCTTTGAGCACAATTATCGCTCGTGTCCCAAAGGGTTCAGCAGGATTGTCATCTTTGAACTGTGCGTCAATTACCTGCTGGAGCTGCTTGTTCTTGGCAAAATCTGCTTTTGCATCCACCAAAGGAATTTCGCGCACGGCATACTGTTTATTTTGAATCGACTTCCAGTTCTTTCGTTCTGTATCGTTTAAGATAACACACCCATTTTGTCGGGTAAAATAAGCCGTTTTCTTTCCCATTCCGAGCACCGTCGCCGTCACCGATTTCTGAACAGTATCCACTTCATACGACGCGTATTTGATCAAGCCAAATTGAAGTTCTTCCTCACCAACATCTTTCGGATCTTGACCACCAATGAACACACACGAGCATACATCTTTCGCGGCATATCCCGTTATCAGTGGGAAACGGACATACGCGTATCGAAACCCGATTAACAGAACGAGTGTGATCACTGCGAATATGATCTTCTTTTTGTGTTTTTTCCAGACTGATTTCATTCCTTTAAAGTACACATTTCTATTCAATCTTGGTCACAGAGCTCGTCGAAGAGCAATCCTTCTATGCTTCAATCAATCTCGCACTCCTTCCATGGCTCTCCACTCACTTCTCAAATCAGAAATACTTTCCTAATTTTGCAACCTAAAACAAATGTTCATGTCTTCGATTCATTCTTACGATTTTGCTGGTAAACGCGCATTGCTGCGTGTAGATTTTAATGTTCCTTTGGACAAGGATACGTTCGAGGTCACCGATGATACGCGCATTCGAGCTGCGGTTCCAACGATCAAGCACATTTTGGATCAAGGGGGAAGTGTGGTGTTGATGTCGCACCTAGGCCGACCAACAGGAGGCTATGAAAATCGTTTTTCACTCGAACACATTGTGAAGCACGTATCAAACGTGTTAGGTGTTCCTGTGAAATTTGCGGGAGATTGCATCGGCGAAAAAGCGTTTGAAATGAGTGCACATTTGAAAGCAGGCGAAGTGATGATGCTGGAGAATGTTCGTTTTTACAAACAAGAAACGTCCGGTACAGAAAGTTTTGCAGAGCAACTTGCCAAACATGGTGATGTGTACGTGAACGACGCGTTTGGAACGGCGCATCGTGCGCATGCAAGCACGACGATTGTCGCGAAATTTTTCCCAAATGACAAACTCTTTGGGTACCTCATCGAAAGTGAAATTGAAAGCGTCGACAAAGTATTGAATAGCAAAGAAAAACCGGTTACAGCCATTGTAGGTGGCGCGAAAGTATCTTCAAAAATCGTGATCATTGAGCGTTTGTTGGACCGCGTAGATAATTTGATCGTCGGAGGCGGAATGGCCTACACCTTTGTGAAAGCAATGGGTGGGAAAGTCGGGAATTCCCTCGTGGAAGACGATTTTGTTTCTGTCGCTCAGACGATTTTGGAAAAAGCGAAGGCAAAAGGAGTTCATCTGTTGATCCCAACAGATACGATAATTGCGGATGCGTTTTCGAACGACGCAAACACACAAGAAGTTGCAATTGGCGAGATTCCTGCAGGATGGATGGGCTTGGACGTTGGTTCAGAAACCATTGCGGCTTGCGAAGCGATCATTCACGATTCAAAAGTGATCTTGTGGAACGGCCCGATGGGCGTATTTGAAATGGAATCCTTTCAAAAAGGAACCGTTGCGATTGCCAATGCCATTGTTGAAGCAACTTCACGAGGAGCATTTTCTCTCATTGGTGGAGGCGATTCTGTCGCTGCAATCAATAAATTCAACCTCGCCGACAAAGTGAGCTACGTTTCAACAGGCGGCGGCGCGATGTTGGAATA
>JBFYPU010000200.1:0-3012 GCA_041303175.1 Crocinitomicaceae bacterium
ATCGATCTATTTGAAATCAAGCAGAAAGAAGGATTTGGAGAAATCACGTCGATCACACTGCTTGACTCGCAAGGAAAAGTGGTTCAAGTGATTTCAACAGCAGATCAGTTCACGGATATCAGTCGTTTAGAATCAGGCGTATATTTCTTGAAAATTGTTCACGCAAGCGGAGAATCGATGCTTTCGTTGGTGAAGAAATAGGGGTGGATTTTTAGATCGTTGGATTGTTAGACGCTTCGCGTTAGATCGTTAGACGTATAGAACTACCGTTCTCTTTCGAAAGCTTCACGTTACCTGCGTTGCGGCTACGCGGTCTCTAGCGTAAGATCGCACGATCGTTGGATTATTAGATGCTTAGATGAGTTTTTGTGTTTCTACTTCTAAAAATCCAACATTCCAACATTCCAACATTCCAAAAATCCAACAATTTTTTTTCCTATCTTTGAAGAACGGCATCAACCGCATAGACGATTTTGTTTGCCCACTCGAAAGAGGACCCGTACAGGTGAATTTGAAGCTTAGGAAAATGATCTTAAGGAACGTCTCAGAAGAACGATGAAAGGCTGCAAACGCATGCGTAGAGAAAGAAATTTCGAACAGCAGAATTCAGAACACTTCGGCAATCCTAATCGTGTTAATTGAGGCTTCAATTAACAAAACTGTGCGGGTTTTTTATTGGTTGACTGTTTGCCCTGTTTTCACCAACTGTGTAAATTGATACCGTAAAATGTCTAGATCGACACCAATTGTTGGATTTTCATAGGAAAGCACATTGATTTTTTTGATCTCTTCGTCGATTTGTTGAATGGTCTCCAATTCTTTTGCGTTCCACATGTTGCGTCCCCAAGCGGTATGGAGGAGCACGATTCCGAGCCACTGGTCGATCCAATCAGAATTAAAGCCAGGATGAGTTGATCCGCTAGAAATGTTGGCGTTCGGCGTCAAAAATTCAATTGATTTTGAAATGAATAATTTCAAGTACTGTGCATATTGCTCGCGTTGGTGTGCATTCATTTCATTCAAAACCAATTCGATACCGATTTGTTTGAACCCTGAAATCCATTCAAATCCTTTTCTACGAGAGAAATCTTCAATTTGCCCAACCCAACCGCGATGATCGGCAATGACTTTATGTTGATAGGTGAGCAAATTTCCTGCATTGACAGAAAAACGCTCCTCTTTCATCATTTTTAATTCCAATCCAGCAATAAAAGCAAGAATCTGCTCTTTCGATCGTCCACCTGCAAAGGTTTCTGGCTGTATGATCACCGCTGCCATGATATTTGGAAATGAAAATTGTGTCATACGTTTAATTACTAATTTCACCAAGGCGGTGTTCGAAATTCTTGACTGAAATGCGGAAGCGTTACATCAATTCTTCAATAATCCGATCCATTGAGTAGCCTTCTGCTTCGGCGCGGTAATTTCGCACCAAGCGATGGCGTAAAATTGGTTTTGCGACAGCTTTCACATCCTCAATGTCTGGAGAATATTTTCCATTCAACGCAGCATGACATTTCGCACCAACGATGAGGTATTGAGAAGCTCTAGGACCCGCGCCCCACGTGATGTAATCTTTCGTGATTTTTGGCGCACTCGCATCATCAACGCGTGTTTTTGCTACCAAACGTACTGCGTATTCCAATACATTGTCCGCCACTGGAATGCGACGAATCAAATCTTGGTACTGCATAATCTGTTCACCATCCACAATGCGTTTCAAGGAAACGGTATGGTTGGAAGTTGTCGCTTTTACAATCGCCATTTCTTCTGAAAATGAAGGGTAATCCACCCAAACATTGAACATAAAGCGATCGAGTTGTGCCTCAGGTAGGGGATACGTACCTTCTTGCTCGATTGGATTTTGTGTTGCAAGCACGAAAAAGGGAGCAGGCAAAGGGTAATTTTTTCCGGCCGCTGTTACTGAACGTTCTTGCATGGCTTCGAGCAGTGCTGATTGTGTTTTAGGCGGTGTTCGGTTGATCTCATCCGCCAAAACGATGTTGGAGAACAACGGACCTTTCAAAAATTGAAATTCGCGGTTTTCATTCAAAATTTCAGAACCAATGATATCGGATGGCATCAAATCGGGCGTGAATTGAATACGGTTGAAGCTCAATCCTAGGCAATCAGAAATGGTGTTGACTAGCAATGTTTTCGCCAATCCAGGGACACCAACGAGCAAACAATGTCCTTTCGAAAAAATGGAAATGAGCACTTGATCCACCACTTCATCTTGTCCCACAATCACTTTGTGGATTTCATTCTTTAGTTCATTGTAGTGGACAACGAGTTGATCAATTGCAGCCTTATCTGACATAGGAATTAAATTTTGTTCTTAAAGATATACTTTCTAACGTTTCATCCAAGGATTCGAGAACGAACAGTTGAGAAATGGTTCATTGATACGAACATACGTATTCCCAATCTTATCGGTCACCCAATCGTTGATCACAACACGCTTTTTCTCATTTTCCGCTGCTCGTTGAATCAATGTGTAGTCTTCCAATAGGTTGGCACGGTGCGGTTTCGATCTGTCAAGCAATCGAACAATACGAATTCCTTGCTTGCGTTCTTCTTCGTTTGCGTATAAATTGGGTTGCGAAAATTCGCCTACTTCCATGCCTTTTGTGAGCACGTAGATTTGTTGGTCAATTTGGTTCAAGTTTTCGGCGTCCCATCGTTGATCTCCCGTCATTGGGTTGGTGATGATTCCCGTGTTGAACTTCGTAAACTCGTCATTGGAATACTTGAGCACAGCTTCTTCCCATGTGAGTTTTCCGGCCAACAGCAATTGATAACAAGAGTCCATTCGGTAAGCAGCTTCTTCAATTGCTTGGTCTTCAAAAGTGGGCACGATTAGAATGTGTTGACAGGTATAATCATCCCCAAGACGTTTGTTCAATTTGACAATGTGGTAGCCGTATTCCGATTCAAACACTTGTGACACTTCGCCTTCTCTCAAGCTGAAGACAGTGGCTTCGAAGGGTTTCACCATCATTCCTTTTGACG
>JBFYPU010000201.1:0-2867 GCA_041303175.1 Crocinitomicaceae bacterium
CTATCGGGATTCGGATGTTGGGGAAACGCCCAAAACAACAATTTACTGTTTCACCATTCGTTTCGTGATCTTCCCCGCTTCGTGGATGACGTTGATTTGATACATGCCTTGAGGATATTCCGACAGGTCAATGGTTGAAATGGATTCAGCTGTTTCGATCGTTTGAAGGGTTCTCCCCTGCATGTCCAGCAGATGGATGGTACGTTTTTGAGCAGATTGAAATGCTATGTTGATTACATCTTCCGAAGGATTTGGGTAAATGGACACCGTTTCTGCAGAAAGTTCATTCGCATTCAAGACACACTGCGGTTCGCTAACACTTGTTTCCGTAAACGTTCCGTTGATGACCGACCAGTTGAACCATTCTCCCCCTGCTCCTGTATGCCAATCGTTCAAACTGAAGGTGTATAGTCCCGCCATGGTGCCCGGTACTTTGTAGACTTTGAGGATCTCCCCGTTGTGATTCCATGTGAGTGGACTTCCAGCTTGATAGACTTCTGGAAAGGTTTCGGTTCCAGCTAGTTCACAGTTCTTTGCAATGAAGTAGGCATACTCCTCGTAGGCTGGGTATTCGCCATAGACGCGCGCGTTTCCATATTCATCGATGCAGACAGCGGTGTACTCGTTGCAGGCAATTCCCTTGGCTTCGATGCCATAATTCTCAAAAATGTGCGCCAAAAACACAACGTGTCTGCCCTTTCGATCTGGATTGTCGTAGTGGGTATCCGTGATGACATCTTGCAAATAATTGTTCTTGATGAACGAAGACGAATCAACTGTAATGTTTGCGTTAAATGGATTTTGCAAGGCCGTTGACGACGTCACTGTTCCATTTTCCGCCGAAAAATAAAACCCTCCTTGAATGGCCATTCCTGCACTCGTGCCACCAATCACAATTCCACGATTTGCGATCGCGACATTGATCAAACTATCCACGGCGGTGTTTCGCCAATAGGAAATATAATTCCACTGATCGCCTCCCGCCATCCAAATGGCCTCGGCCTTCGAAATGCGGTCGTGTATGTACGGTTCGCTTGCCGCCGTAGCATCATTGAATACAATCGTCTCAACCGAATTTAACGCAATTCCTAAGTCGGTATAGAAATAATCGTTATAGCCATCCGATCCACTTGCCCGAAGGATCAGCACATCTCCACCATAAGCGCGGTTCAAAAACCACTTCATGGCCTCGTCATTTTCCGTGGCGCCGCCCATCAAACAGATTCCGCCGGGAGGAGTTGGGACCACCACGTAATCGACCGTGTTTCCCGTGAAATAGGAAGTATACGATTGAGAAAAACTGTTAAACATTGAGAAAAGGACAAGACTTAGGGCGTAATATTTTTTCATTTACCTGATTTTGATGCGTTAAGTTACTAAATTTGAATCAGTCTTTAAGATCGTATTCAATTCGCGCAAAAAAAGCATCACCTTTCTTCCGCACGACTCGATCATTTTCTTGGAGTTATAATTTTTGGCATTCTTTTGGATCAGTGATACCCAAATCACCGTTAGTACACGATTAGCGCGGAAAAGTTAAAACAAACACGTATGAAAACACTATTACTTACCATCTTATTTCTTAGTGCTCTCCCATCTGTCTTTGGACAAATGATTGACGACAACAGAATTCAATTCACCTACATTCAACTCCCTTATCTCAAAGTAGACAAGCTCTTCACGAAATATGATGTGAAAGTGGTGCATGGCTACCAGCAGGGCAATCAGGAAATGGCTGCGGCACACGAAACAAACAAGCAAATTGCCTTTCAGGTGTACGAACAAAATTTGCTTCGACACAACCGCTCGGTGGATTCCATCAATACCATTTACTACCGACTCATGGCGCAGTGGGAGAAGGATGTGAACGCTGGAAAATTGGGGGCAAATGGATTGGCACTTCCGCAACCCGCAACGCCCATTTACCCAGTTGCACCGATGTTTCCAACGCTTGAGGCTCCGCGATTGAACACGCCTTTGGACGAAAATTCGGTGTTGAACGGCATCGGGATTCAAGGTTTCGAAAAGGGATTTGGGGGAATTGTGGTGACGGTGAACATCCTTTCGTTGTCGAACATTTTCATCGAAGAACGCAAAACGGGATCTGGAACGACCACGAAATACACCTATACGGCAACCTATCGCCTCCCTGTGGAATTGACGGTTGAATCACCGACCCAAGGAAAATTGATTTTTCTGCGCATTTTGGAAGGAACGCAAAGCTATAAAATCGGGGAATACAGCAGTGCCTACGACTACAAATTGCACATGTTGCAAAACAAAGAACGGGTGATGAATGAATTGGAAGCTGCGGCGCGCGCGCAAGCCATTCGCGAAACAAACGATTACCTCAACAACCAAATTGGCTATGTCAACGCGACGCGCTCGGTGGAAATTTACGCGGTAAAAAGCTATAAAAATTACGAGTACTCGGACGTTACCGCTGCCTACACGAAAAGCGTCCAAGCCCTTCAATTGGTTGCCAAAGATCGCGACCGTGCATCGGCAATTGCAGCAATCGACGAAGCGTTGAAAATGTGGGGGGAAATCATGGAAGAAAGCAATACAGTGGACAAGAAAGCTCGCATCAACGACAAAATCACCGCTATGATTCAATGCAACATGGCAGAGCTCCACGCTTGGAAAGGAAATTACGACGGGTGCGATCTCAACTATAACCTTGCGATCAATGAAGGCGGGAAATTTAAACGTCACGCAAACGATCACAAAGGATTTTTCTCGGACCAACGAAAACGATGGAATGCGCATTACTAAACCTTCAACACAGTATTATGAGCAGGCGAGCGATCGTCTGCTTTTTCGTTCCCTAACGTTGGAAGATATTCCATTGTGGATCCCCTTTTTTG
>JBFYPU010000202.1:0-6630 GCA_041303175.1 Crocinitomicaceae bacterium
CCTTTTTATCCTCTTCCTTTGTTAGCTCCTCAACATCTTCTTTCGCTTCAAGCCAAATTGGAGCCAATCGATTTTCGTTATCTTTTCTGAGGTTGTTGATCAAAGCGATCAACTCCTTATCCGCTTTCAGCTCGGTTGCATTGTCTGCATTAACAAGAAGATCAACCGCATCACTGTAATCTTTGTCCGTTTCTACAACTTTCAACAATTCCTTCGCCTCAGAAACTTTGATGTCGGCAGCGAATGATTGAAAAGAAAAACTTACGAGTAATAGGATGAATGCTATATATCTACTTCTCATTATTTTTCAGTTAGCGTTAAATACTTTTTGTAAAATGCAACACTATTTCCCTCTGGAACTTTATGCCATTTTCCATTTACTTTCACGAAGCGAGTACCAGTTTTATCTGTTGCTTCGTCACCTTTCACTTCTGTAAATGTGCTTTCAATGTTCTCATCAATGGCTTCTTCTTCTTTTGAGCAGCCCTTCACTTTTAATTTGAACTCGTAAAGAGCTGGCGGCAAGCATTTGGATTCATCGCATGTCTGAAAATCAAACGACCCAGAAATCGTGAAATCTTTTTCAGATTCAATCTTAATTTTGCGTTTCATCGTGAAAGTACCCTCGTGATAGGATAATTGCTCTTTGGCTATTTCATCATATCTTGAAATTGGCTTTGGTTCAATCACGCCTCCTACTGTTTTAAATGCACTTGTTTTATCCACAGTGAATACCGTTGCATATCCAAAACTCCCATCAGGAAGAATTGCTGAATTTATATGCCAATGTTTCGCTGTAACAACTTTCGCTATGATTGTTGCTTCACATCCATCTTGTTCAATGGTAAATGTGACTTTGACCTTATCTTCTGCAAGATCAACTTGACTTTGCGCCATTTCTGGGGTACAACAAATCACGAATGACAGCGCGATCAATTGAACTAATCTACTTCTCATTTTTCTCAATCATTAATGTAAAATTGTAATCAACCGGCGGCAAACACATCTCATCGTCGCAGAGCATAAACGTTATATGCCCGCTTAGTTCACCCGATTTTTTGACTTTTAATTTTTGCTCAAACTTGACCGTTCCCTTAAAAAAGGACAATTCACCCTCAAAGTTTTTATCGTATTCTGTGATCGCGACGGGTTCTATCGTCTCCCCAATGGTTTTGTAGAGCTTTTTCTTTTTGTCTATAACAAACGCCGTGGGCACTGGCCCAATTCCTTCGCCAATATGCTGACTATACAAATGCCAACCTTTGGCTATAGTCGCTTGAAAAAGAACTATTTGCGAGTCAGAATTATACGTAATCTCCCATTTGACCTTGTCTTGGGCAGACGAGGAAAACGAAAAAGCAACGCAAAGAAGTGTAAAGAAGACTTTTATCATCATTTAAATATCTACCCCAAACTTACACATTCGAACGGGATAAACGCAACGTGAAATGGAAATATCCTTGAATTCCCACGGATGAAAATTTAGTTATAAAGCCAATTAGAACAGACTATAACGACACCTTAAGATTTAACTTCCACAATCCGATCGATGGGCAACCAAACGCCTCCTTTAAGACAAATATAGCGATCGCCAGAAGCCCAAATTGTTGTATCTACGCGTTTAGGTCCTTGATCGTCATTAAAATAAATCGACACTTTTGAATGGTAGGTATTTCCTAAGCGCGTTGCATGAATGATTTGCTCCCTCAAATTTGGATGTTGCGCTAGAGGTTCACGCTTTTCGAAAGACAAAGTCGAAATTAATTCCTTTTCGATAAGTTCTGGTTTCAAAGAAGTTTGCATAGTCTTGAGGATTTAGAAGTAAAAAATACTATAAAAAATCCATCTTTCACACTTATCGGCAAAATTTATTTTTAACTACCTGTTTTTCGGGAAGTCAATATGGGCGAAAATGGGATTCTCGCCTGGGCACTTACCTGTTGATTGGTATGTAATCCAGCGTTGTGCATAAAATATCCTGCAATTGCTATCATAGCTGCATTGTCCGTGCAATATTCGAATTTTGGTATGTAGACATTCCACCCACGATTTTGAGCTTCTTCAGAGAGCCGTGCGCGAATTTCACTGTTCGCTGAAACGCCACCTGCAATTGCAATCTCGTTAATGTTTAAATCCTTGGCTGCTTGAACCAGCTTTTTAAATAGAATGTTTACGATCGCTCGTTGCACAGACGCGCACAAATCATCCAAATTCTCGGCAATGAAATTGGGATTCAGACGCTCCTGTTTCTGCAGGAAATAAAGAATAGATGTTTTTAAGCCACTAAAGCTAAAATTGTACCCTTCCATGTTCGGCTTCGAAAATTCAAACGCTAGCGGGTTTCCGTTTTTTGCGTGTTTGTCGACAAGCGGTCCTCCTGGATAAGGGAACCCAAGCAATTTTGCGGATTTATCAAATGCTTCGCCCGCAGCATCATCGATGGTTGAACCAATAATTTCCATGTCTAAATGATCTCGAACGAGCACAATTTGTGTGTGTCCACCTGATACAGTTAAACACAAAAATGGAAACGACGGCTTTTGCTTTCCCTCATCGTCAATAAAATGCGCCAAGACGTGACCATACATGTGATTGACATCAATCAGGGGGAGATTTAGCGCCAGGGCCATGGATTTCGCGAAAGACGTTCCAACCACCAATGACCCCAATAATCCTGGTCCTTTCGTGAACGCTATCGCGTCCAAATCTTGAACGGTGAGATTCGCTTGCTTGAGCGCAGCATCCACAACGGGAACAATATTTTGCAAATGTGCGCGACTGGCTAACTCTGGAACAACTCCTCCAAAAGACTCATGGACTTTTTGTCCTGCAATTAAATTGGATAAAATAGCGTTATTCTTTAAAATAGCTGCGGAGGTGTCATCACATGAAGACTCAATACCCAATATTATGATCTCTTTTTGGCGCACAATCCGTATTATTGCAACTGGATGGCAAAGTTACTGAAAATATTAGGAAGAAGCGTTGGAATCATCTTAGAATGGTCCCTGGTGCTTCTCGTTGCCTTTGCCTTTGCAATCCGAACGTCTCCTGTTCAAACCTATCTCGCTCAAGTTGCCACAAATTACCTTTCGAAGGAGCTCAACACAACGGTTAAAATCGACAAAGTAGCGATTGTATTTTTCGATCAAGTTGCGCTGGATGGCTTTCTCATTTTGGATCAATCGAAGGACACGCTTCTGTCGGCAACAACCCTATTTGCGACGCTAGACAGCTACAATTTATCGAAACCTTCATTCAAAGTTGGGAAAGTGAGACTGGATGAAGCCTACGGACAGCTGAAACGCGACACAACGGGCTTGAGCAATCTGCAATTTGTGGTCGACTATTTCAAATCCGACAAGCCAAGTTCGGGTAAAAAAGTAGAACTTGCCATTCACACCGTTGAGCTGAATGATTCGCGTTTCAAGTACGATGACGCGCGCAAACAAACGAAGGATTTTGGTGTGAGTTTTGCCCATCTTGATGTATCGGAAATCAACGGGGACTTTGAAGATATTTCAGTTGTTGCTTCGGATGTTCGCGCCACCATTGTAGCATTCACCGCTCGTGAAAAATCGGGGCTGAACCTCAAAGCACTCACCGCAAACGCTCAGGTTGGAAAAAAAGGGATTTTACTTAGCAGCGTTGACTTAATGGCAAATGATTCTGAAATTCACGCACCAAAATTCAACCTCATCTACAACGGTTATGACGATTTTGCACACTTCGTGGACAGCGTTGAATTTGACGGACAACTGACTGAAAGCTTGGTTTCCATGCGTGATGTATCTCGATTTGCGCCAGCTTTAGTTGGAATGGATGAAATGGTGCGCATCAAAGGAAATGTATCGAATGTGGTCAACCGCCTGAAAATTTCTCAGCTTGATTTACGCATCAAAAATCGAACACGGTTACGCGGCACTCTCAATTTGCCGGATTTTGGGGATATGGATCGTTTGTCATCTCACAGTAACATCCAATTTGCTTACGTCGATGTAAACGAATTACAAAAAATTAAACTCCCCAATTCGTCCAAAACGCGGTATCTCAAGTTGGACAAGTACACCAATCGTCTAGGTTATTTTGAGGCAAGTGATTTGAAGCTGGACGTTGAGAGTTCACAATTCGTGGTGGCAGCAGATCTTGTCCGAACAGGACTTGGCGCGGCTCGACTAGACAATGGCATTATCTTCACCCGCAATGAACATTCGCTCAGTTTTGATCATTCCTTCAACAGCGATTACGATTTTAAAGTGGAGCAATTTGACCTTGGAACGTTCCTGCAAAACAAAGATTTGGGTATTGTGGATGGGCTATTCTTCGTTTCAGGCACTGCTTATTCGACCTCCAATATTGATTTCACAAAAATCGAGGGGAATCTCAACCACTTTGATTACATGGGCTATGCTTACACAGGAATCGACGTAAAAGAAGGAACCTTCAACAATAAAATTTTCACGGGTAAAATTGATGTGAGGGACGATAATTTGAATCTCACGTACGAGGGCTCACTGAATTTTAATGGAGAACAAAGCTTTAATTTTACGGCAGACATTGGAAATGCAGTACTCGATAGGCTGAATGTTACCAGCGAAAAAGCACGATTGATCGCGCGATTTAAGGTTGATTTGACGGGAACTACGCCCGAAAACCTAACTGGAACGGTTCAAGCGGATAGTCTCCACTATTTTGAAGGTGGAAAAGACTTTTCAATTCCAAAGCTGCTCATCAAAGTGACAAGGGGTCTTGTGTATGAAGGAAATACGGTCGATGAATATCTATTGGAGAGCAATATTGCCGATGCAAAACTGACAGGTAAGGTTAATTTTGACCACATCGTGAGCAACCTCGAACATCAGTTGAGTAGAATTCTACCAGCGTTGTTTGTACGCGATGTAATACTCGACGAAAAGCACAAGGAAGACAATTTTGATTTCAACCTAACGGTCAAAGATGCAGATGATTTCTTGGCGATTTTCACCCCTGATCTATTTATCAAATCGGGCACAACGCTCGAAGGTGAGTACAGCGGTATGGCGTCCGTTTTTACCCTCGATTTACTTTCCGACTCGGTGCGCTATCAAAATTACGCCTTCAAAACGATCAACTTACACCAAGTATTGGACTCAAATAGCGTGGTGGCAACTTATAATGTGAAGGAATTCACGTATAATGATTCCCTGGATTTTCACGATTTGACATTCAAAACAACTGGTGGAAGCGATCAGCTTAATTCTGGCTTCACATGGGACCTCGGAACACCCTTTGCCTCTGCGATTCATTGGTCAACGTCAGTGCGCGACAAGGACCACCTCGAATTTGTACTTGATCCGTCCTATTTCAACCTAAACGATAAACGGTGGGACATTGCAAACCGCTCTAGCATTAAAATTGACAAGGATACGATATCGATAACTGACCTCAAAATTGAACAGGGCAAGCAATTTTTGCAGCTGAATGGAAAAATTTCGAATCAGGATGAACATCACTTGAATTATGCCGTTCATGATATGGATTTGAGCCAATTGGATCCATTTATCTCGAGCGATGTGCGATTAACAGGACGTTTAAATTCGTGGGGATACATTGCCAATCCGAGGAAAGCATTGACATTTATTGGCGACGCACACGTCATGGAATTCAACATCAATGAGATTGAAATTGGTGACGTTTTTGCACATTCTGAGTGGGATAAGCCAACCCAAAGTGTGCAGTTGAATGGCGATTTAATGTATAAAGGATTCCGTACCTTCGATTTCAAAGGAAGCTACTTCACTGAAAAAGAAAAAGACAATTTAGCATTCGACCTTGAATTCGATGAAACGGACATTCGATTTACGAACGCTTTCATGGATCCAGACGTCATAAAGGACATCGAAGGATCGTTGAATGGAAATCTCGCCATCAAAGGATCGTTGGAAAAACCAGAATTATCAGGCGAAATTCGACTGGATGATGCAAAAGCAAATTTGAAACTTCTGGGTGCACATTTTGGAATCGAGGGTCCGATTAAGATTGCCGAGGACGGATTTTTCATTGATGGAATTCCGATTTTCGATGAAGAAGGTAACTCAGGATCGTTGGTGGGTTCTGTGTACCATGATAATTTCTCCGACTTCAATTTTGACTTACTCATCGACCTTGAAGTGGAAGGCGTTGCGTCCAATCCATTGGAACCTTGGAAACGCAAACCATTGGATCGATTCCTAGTGATGAATTCAACCTATTCCCCAAATTCATTATACTACGGTAAAGCATATACAACTGGTGTTGCCAATATTTTTGGATACAGCGACAATCTGGAAATTACAGTCGATTTGAAAACACAGAAAGGAACAGACATTAAATTCCCTATGTATGGTGCAGGTGAAATTGAGGAAGAATACGATTTTATCACCTTCATACAAGACACATCCATTGTTGGCAAGACCCCAGAACGGAAAATTGACTTTACGGGTGTAGACCTCGACCTCCATTTTGACGTGACCCAAAACGCGGATTTGCAGCTCATTTTCAATGAAGAACTGGGCGACATCATCAAAGCGAAAGGTGATGGAGACATTACCATCCGACTTGACAATTTAGGAGATATCCGTATGGATGGATCGTACGTTGTTTCTCAAGGAG
>JBFYPU010000203.1:0-12583 GCA_041303175.1 Crocinitomicaceae bacterium
ATGTCATTTGTCCAAATAGTCGCTTTCTCGAAGTTCGCGTTGTACACGCTAGACTTATTCGATTCAAATGTTGAATTCTTTGGAGCTAACGTAGCGCTTCCGACCTGAGCAGTAGCACCAGTAACAATTGCCAAAGACAATGCACTTAAGTAAATCTTTTTCATAATTTTTTTTAAAGTTTAATCACGCAAATTTAACGAATACTTCTTAAGGCTGCAAACAATTCGCATGAAAGCCCAAAGTCCATTCTCTTCATAGGACGAATTTGGGTTCAAAACCGTTGAAAAAAATGAACTTTTTTTTCAAATCACACGATTTCAACATGTTAAATTAACTGAAAATGGCTCCTTTAGAAGAACGCTTCTTGTGTCTTCCTGTTATCTAAATCACTTTTGAATGAAATGTATTGTAATTGATAATGACAAGTTAACAAGGACTGTTCTCATTAAAATTATTGGTCACCAAGCCAGAATAACCCTCCACTCGTCTTAAGAAGCAGCACACTTCGTGATTGACGTAAACTAATAATTAACAACAAGATGCTGAGTGAGGATCTGACCATTTTCCACTGTCACAACAATGGTATACGTGCCTGATTGGATTTCATTGCTCCATATCAGTTTCATCCCTTCATTAGTTTGGGTTTGGGTGACTGGAATTTGACGTCCCAATTGGTCGGTCATGCGAACATCATGAATGGCTGTTGGGTCAATTTTCGTGATAACCACATAAGAACGCGCTGGATTTGGATAGAGCTCAAAATTAGGTTCAGGCAGCTCGGTGATGGCCGCAACGTTTGTCACCATTCCTTTTCGATAGATCACATTTCCAGAGGTCAGCTCTTCATAGATGACATGCACAACCCCATTACGGAGGATGACGTCGGGCTTGCTCTGCACACCCATTGTTGTTTCATTCACTTTTGATTTGAAGGTTCCCAGCGTTTGTACTAAACCATCCGTTGCAATGGCACACATAATGTCGGTATTTCCTGCTTCCTTTTCTTCCCAAACAACAATGAGCGTATCTCCACTGCCTGAAATCCGCGGAAAATTTTGTGAATCCCCAGCGGCAGAAGTGGGTTCTTGCATGATTTGAACATGATTCAAATTCAATCCGCCAGATAAGCCGACCGCACTCGCATAAACGCGGTATGTTCCATCCGCACGCGATGCGGAGACCGTGTATGCGGAATCACCAAGAATGACGCCATGTGGTCCAGTTGACGGACACGAGTTGATCACCCAGCCCAGATTATCTAGGTTGGCATCCGAGTTATAACTCGCGCCACCATCGGTTGAAAGTGAACCCCATGAATCACGCACATTGGATTCATTGTTCCGGAACAATGCCAATTGATATTGTCCTTGGATGATGATTTCAGGTGGACAACAATCACAGGCCACACCTGGTGCGGAACCCGTGACAACTTGCTGTGGAAGATAGGTCGCTCCGCCATCTTGGGAAGACGTAACAACAATCCGTTCATCTAAACCCTGTGCATTAAAAATCATGTAAGTCACATGCGGATTTCCGTTTTCATCCATATCAAGTGCCGGCATCCATGTTTGGCCGATATCGTGATTGTCAACACGCAGCGTATCACCAAAGGTGATTCCACCATCCGTGGATCGAACGGCATAGATATGTCCCTCCAATAAGGTTTGCGCTTTGAAAACCACTACTACGTTGTTGCCATTGCTCGCAATATCCGGACCTGTCCAATTTGCTAAATAGGTTTGCATTCCGGGAGGCGTAACTTGCACAGGGGCATCGAAGCTTGTTCCATTTCCGCGCACGACGAACAATTCACCGTTCCCACTTTTTCCGATGACCACCAAGGGTAAATCGTCCGTTGTCAGGCTCAATCGCGGACGCACATTTCCAGCAACTGATCCGTCAGCCACTGTAATTTCAGGCTCCCAAACAATGCCTTGTTGCGCGAGCAGCATGATAGGACTGAGGACCAAAAAGCAAATCGCACCAATTTTTTTCATAATCGTAAATGTTGAGTTCCAATGATCCAACTCCCATTAGCTATCGGGACCAGTAATCCAGAAATCCAGTAATTCAACTACCCAATTACCTTCAATTCTTTCCCAACTTTGATGAAGGCAGCTATGGCTTTGTCCAAATCGGCTTGGGTATGTGCCGCAGAAATTTGTGTACGGATGCGTGCTGCGCCTTTTGCAACTACCGGATAAAAGAATCCAACCGCGTAAACCCCTTCTGCTAGCAACATATTCGCAAATTTTTGGGAGAGGGCTGCATCGTATAACATAATTGGTACGATTGGAGAATCACCCGGTTTGATGTCGAATCCTGCGGCTACGATGCGCTCTTTGAAATACTTGGTATTTTCTTCCAGTCGATCACGCAATTCGGTAGTCGAACTTAATATGTCAAAGACTTTGATGCTAGCTCCCACAATGGAGGGCGCAAGTGAGTTAGAAAATAAATATGGGCGCGACTTTTGGCGCAGCATGTCAATAATTTCTTTCTTGCCTGTAGTGTATCCGCCCATTGCGCCACCGAGCGCTTTTCCGAGCGTACCTGTGATGATATCTACCCGATCGAGTACGTTGCAGTATTCGGGCACGCCGCGTCCTGTTTTTCCAATAAATCCAGCTGAATGACATTCATCTGTCATCACAAGGGCATTGTATTTATCTGCGAGGTCGCAAATTTGATCCATTTTGGCAATGTCACCATCCATGGAAAAAACACCATCTGTCACAATGATTCGGAATCGTTGCGCTTGCGCAGCTTTCAATTGCTCTTCCAAATCCGCCATATCAGAATGCTTGTAACGGTAGCGTTGTGCTTTACACAATCGCACCCCATCAATGATTGAGGCGTGGTTCAATTCATCAGAAATGATGGCATCTTCTTCGCCAAAAAGCGGTTCGAAAACTCCACCGTTTGCGTCAAAGGCTGCGGCGTATAGAATGGTATCTTCTGTACCGTAGAATTCCGCAATTTTTGCTTCCAGTGATTTATGAATATCCTGCGTTCCGCATATGAAGCGCACGGATGACATACCAAATCCGTGAGTATCAAGGGAGTCTTTTGCAGCTTGAATGACTTCTGGATGGGATGAAAGACCGAGGTAATTGTTGGCGCACATGATCACGACATCTTCGCCAGTACTCACGTGAACCTTAGGACCTTGTGGGGTTGTGATGATGCGTTCGCGTTTGAATAATCCTGCCTCATCAATTGCCTTCAGCTCAGACTGAAGGTGGTCTTTCATTTTTCCGTACATAGTTCTACTATTTTATTGAGGTTCAAATTTAGGAAGAAAAACAAAAAACGACGAAAAAACCTTGTTCAAGCCCGTTATTCTTTTCGAATCAGATGGAAGAATCCATGACCGGAAATTTCAATTCCTGCAGCTGATGATGCTGTATATTTATAGAAATAGACGCCTTCTTCCACCAGATTTCCATTCACCTTTCCGTCCCAAGTATCGGTAATATCATCAAACTCTGTGATGATATTACCCCAACGATTTATGATTACACACTCGAACGTAGCGATGTTTTCATAATCGAAAAATTCGAAGACTTCATTGATTGTATTTCCATCGGGTGTGAAAACGTTTGGAGCAAAAACAATGGGTTCATCGTAGACAGAAATGGTAACAGAAGTAGAATCGATACAGCCTTCTGGACTTGTTACAATAAGTGTCACCTGAAATTCGCCAGATTCTGTGTAAACAGTGGAGGCATTGGAAACTGTTGCAGTGCTCTCTGTTAGTCCATTGCCGAAATTCCAATTGTAGGATGCCGCACCCGAAATACTCGTATTGGTGAAGTTTACGTTCAATGGTTTTGGACCTTGGACTGGCGTTGCAGTGAAGGATGCGACGTCGTATTGTTGGACAGTAACCGTTCCTATATCTGTTGCTGTTTCTCCGCAAAAATCGGTCATGGTGACGGTGAAGGGGAACACACCCGTGGATGTCGTGGAAACGAACAGGCTATCATTCGTGGATCCGTTGTTCCATGCAAAGCTATAAGGGGCAACACCAGCAATGGGCGTCGCCACGAGCCAAACTCCTCCTGAATTAGGACAAGGCAAACTGGCGCTATTGACACTCACTTCGGCATAGGGTTCTTGAATCCACAAGGTTCCAACTGAAACCAAGGTATCACCACATGAATTGATCGTGTATACCGTGATGATTACGCTCTCCGCTGTTTCTGGATTACCATCTGCAATTGGATTGAGAGTAAGCAACACGGAATCTTGACCGGGCAAGAAGGTAATTGGTGAGGTTATCAAATTGTAATCCACTCCGTTTGTTGCTGTTCCTGCAATGTCGAAGTCAATGGTTAGCGTGCTCAAGGTGTCTGATTCTGGACGGACAAAATAAATATCGGCCCCTGCGCAACCTTCTACAATGGAAGTGTCTCCCGTTTGCGTCACAATGGATACTTGAACCGCATTTGCCGAGAAGGAATCTTCTTCGAGGAATACCCCCGAATCTAAAATCCCATCTCCAATATCCGAAATGGCAATGATGATGTGATAGGTTTGCCCGCACGTAACAGCAGCGGTCGCTTCCAAAACGGTTGTTAATCCATCGTATTGAACGTACGTGTTCGAGGCATTTTGAGGTGGAGAAAAACCATCTCCGTTGTCGATATAATACGCTGGATTTACAATATTATTCACATTGTCGATGGTTATTGGAGTGGATGTTCCTGGCACCAATGCAATGTTTTGATCGGTGTAGTTTCCACCCGCTGGATTAGGACCAGAAATAAAGAAACCAAATGCGTCATTTACACCGCCATTCACGAATTCCAAGTATTCCTCTGACGCAAACACGTAGTTGAAACGAATGGTATCACTTTGTGGAACAAAATCAAATTCTAATCGCGCGGCGTTGAAGGATGGATTTCCAGCAGCTGCGGCGAGAAGTGGCTCACCGGGTTCACCGTTGTCTATACCTGCTCCACTGTCATCGTTTGGACCATGTGGACCTGCAGCAGTGCTTTGCGTGGTTCCTGTCGTAAGAAGAATTCCTGAATTGAGTCCAACATTTGCATTCGTTGCATCGAAGTATCCAATGGCATCTAGTTCACCCGTAAATTGAACGTTTGTCGCGGTCACTCCGCCGCCAATCAACACATCATTCACCAATTGAGTTGGTGTCATGGTATTATTTGTCACCAATTGGCTCAAGCCTGAGAAGGCGATAAAAAAGATAGAAACAAGTCCCGCAAGTATTTTCATGTTCTCTATATGTAGTTATGTAATTGAACCGTCCACAGCTCTGTGTTTCCGAATCCTATTCAGTAACGTAAATGTATGGATTTGCGCGGTTAATTGAGTGCTATCTTTTGAAAGATTATTGATTTCTCAACATTCACGGAGCGTCACTAAACTTGACACAACAGTCTTCAGATGCGTTAAGGATCAAAGCGGAAAGCCCGCAGCGTGCGAGGACTTGCAGCGGCGAGCCTGACCCCGACAGACCGAAAAATGAACTGCATCTTCTCACTCCAAAATTTCACACGGGGTGTTTGGGGGAACGCCCAAAAAAGGGAAAACCTAAAAATTCCATTGCATGTCCCGATCGTCCATCAAGGCGAAGGAAACTTTCCAACCGAAGCGTGCATCCATTTGATTTCCTTCAGCGAAGGTGCCGTAGATTCCTAGTCGAAGTCGACGTTTGGAAAACTTGAAGGTTCTTTCGAGTCCTGCAACAAATTCGTAGTGCTGCCAATTGTGCTCTGGAACGTACAAGTAACTCGCTCCACCAACAAGTCCGATTCTGGCTTTTTTCATGAATGGAATTTTGTTGAGGATGGCGCCGTTGTCGTGGTGCAAATAATGTGCTTCGAAATAGAATCGATCGGTTGGTAGCAAGGAATCCAACGACTGAAACGAGTTGAGTGGATCGGTAAAGAAAATCGGGTCACTTCTTCGTTGAAATTTCTGGTCGACGTCTTTGACAATTCTGTTGTTGACGAAGCTTCCACCTCGCACATGATAGGACGACGTTCCAAGGGTTCCAATTTTGAAGGTTTGGCGCAATCCTCCGGCGAGGTAATCAAAATCGACATCGCTGCCAAAAAGCGTTGGAATTCCCTTTTCGTAGAACACATAAAGCGTTGGCCATTTGGAACCCAAAATCACTTTTCGATTTGGCTCACGCATGTACTTTTGATTTGGAACATATTCCACAGTCATGCTAGTGATGAAGGCCTGATAGGTTTCGAACTCCGTCGGGTCGTTGTTTGGGATCAACTCATCTAGGGCGTCCAAGAATTCGAGATTTGTGATGCTTCGTCGTTCGGCAAAATTGAAATAATTGTTGACGTAAAAGCCATTGAACAATTCGTAATTGTGCTGCAAGGCCAAATCGGTAACCTCGAAAAAGTTATCACGCTTGTAAATTTGCGTGAAGGCGTCTGCGTTCCTGATCACACCAATTCGATGCGACATGCGCGCTCCGACCGAGCCAAAATGGAAGGGTTGATAACGGTAAAAAATGGAGGCTCCTCCCCTCACATCACCATTGAGGACACCAACAGAAAGATCGTAATCTGTTGTCAGGATTTTTTCGTTCTCCCATTTTTTAAAGAAATAAAAACTGGGGTTGATGCGCGGCCCACCGATTTGGATGGGTTCGATTAATCCTGCGATAGAACTGAGGTACCACTGTGTTTTCTTTGGGCGATTGCGGTGTTCGATACCAAACCAAAGGACTTTCCAAACGGTAATTTTATTAAATACGGCATCCACAGAGTCTAAGTATTCGACGCGATTGTGTGCGTCGTAAATGCTATCCTTGACAATGATGTAGCGTTGTTCTTCAAGCGAAAGTTCGGTACTTCGCGCACCTGCCCAATAGGAAGTGTCTTTATCGTACGCTTCTTGCTCGGTGACGGCTACTTCGTTAGAAAAAAACTTGGGCCCGAAGTTGGGCTTGAAATTGTAGTCACTGAAGTTGGCAATAGTTGTGCAGGTGGACTCATCATTTTTGTAGCTTACACCGTACGTCAGCGTTTGATTGGTCAGCAGGCAAAGTGAGTCGCCCGGATGCTCAAATTCTTGTTGAATTTGAAAATAATCGTAGATAAGGAGGTTTCCTTTTTCCATGGTGAGGTCCAACTTTTGGACTAGCCAAAGAGAGTCGATCACATAAATGTATCCTTCAAGTGTTGATGTTGAAGAATAGCGAGGGATGATTTTAATTTTGTGGATTTTCTGCCCATTTTCCTCGTATTGTTCCACCAATCGGTATTTGTAGGACAGAATTCCCGGTGTTGAAATGGGCGAACTTACGGGCGTTTGATGCAAGTCATCGAGGTGCAATAAGTTTTCAAAAAAATTGAAGTTTGATTTCACCGTTGTGGTATAATACAAATGGTTGCGTGTTTGTCCACGGAGCTCATAGGCATTTCTGACTTCCTTGACGTGAGTTCGATCGCCATAGTGCAGTGTGAAGTTGGATTCCACGATGTTCATTGAGTTTGCGAGTTTAGCCAACTCTTTTTCCTTCGCTGCTTTTTCGGCGGCAAAAGGATCATCAATGGCATCGGGATCGGCGTTTTTATCGGTCTCGTTCTTCTCTTCTTTTGCTTTCTCGCCTTTTTCGGTTGGGGTGATTTTCTCGGTTGCTCGAATGTATCCTTGCACGGTGTGGGGGTGATTCCATTGGTTGATGGAGTCGCGTTTCGCCACTACCTTGAGCATGATTTCCCGCCCAGGATTGGATTTTTTTGCAGAAACCTCTACTTCCTCAAAATCTTGTGTAGATGGAAAGAGCTGGATATTTTTTTCTACGTCGAGCTCTGTAACGGTCAAATAGGCTTCGCGGGGATCGAATCCACCGGCAGCGAACACCAAGAAATACTCACCTGGATTGAGGCGCATTTCGTAATACCCATTCACATTTGCCTCGGTGCGCAAATCGGCACTGTTTTTCACATAAATTTTAGCGAAAGGAATAGGAGCATCAAATTCGTCTGTGATGACTCCACTCACCAAGCGCTGCGCAAGCGAAACCTGCGCGCATAGCACGAATAAGAATGAAAGAAGAAAAGTATATTTCATGCTCATTAGACCAATCTAGAATGAAAAAAGTTACAGGAGTAACAAGGATTCACTCAAAAGTAAGGGATTCCATTCCATTAAACACATTAAAATCGTTCAGTGCGTTGATTCACAGGATGGAGTTCATCATTCTTGGGATAAACGGTGATCGATTTGATTAATTGCCCGCTTGCTTCTGTTTTTCTTGTTCTTCCAAGAATTCAATGTGACGTTTCATTCGGCGCATCATGTAGCGTCTCATAAGAAACATCAAGAATGCAAGTCCTGCAAAAATGTAATAGTACGCCCACTTGCCAAACCCTTCTTTTGAGCCTAAGTAAGTCACGGCAACGAGTGCAAAAACTCCGACCAAAAGCCAGAAGTAAAGCATAATTTGATTGTAGCGTTCCATAATTTAGTTTTTACAAAAGTAGTTAATCATCTGAGAAATCGACTTTTCCCTCTGGTGCAAAAATCTCTGCGTAGTCGAAAAAGCGTGTTGTTTTGAGTCCAAACCCGCGACCAATAACACCCTTGCCTTCGCGTTTACAGATCACATATTTTGGAGTGAAAATGGTGTCGTTATTTTGGTTGTAAAACAGTTGTTCGGTTTCTAGCGTTTGTTTCTTCTTCAAATTTCTGAGAATGACCGAATCGCGCACGGTTATCAATCCTGTTTCAAAGTTGACTTCGCCATAGAGCGCCGTAAGTTCCGATATCATTTCGCCCTTTTCAGAGAAGAAATCTACACGCACACCATCTTTGAACTTGGTTACGTGTTCTGGTGTAGAGAAGGTTTCGGCAATCTTTGCAAAAATTTTCACGCGCACGTAACCCGAGTCGGTATAGAGAATTTCTAAATCCGTGGATGTTTCGTTGGGTGCTTTCGGATCGTAGGTTATTTGCTGAATGGTGTCCAAATCATTTACGCATGAAAAAAGGATACCTGCCATAAACATGGCAGGTATCCAGACTATGTGTTTCAATGATTTGAATTTCATTCAATTAATCCTCAAAGACTAACGCTCACGCCCCAGCAGGACAAGCTCACTGAACTTGGGTTGTTTTCGTTGAAGATTTCAGAAGAGGTCGGCGCTTTACTTCTATACGTTGCCGCAGTGCCTGATTGTCCTGCTTGATCCGCCAATTGCGCTGCATAGATGTAATTGCATTTGCGTTCAAAAGTACTGTTTCCACAGCTGTTTGCGGTAGCAGCAACACATTTCGCAGCGATCAATAATCCGTCTGATTTGTATTTCCCACTACACGCTTTACCAGAAGCAAACGCTGCTTGGTATGAGCCAGCATTGAATTGAATGTATGCAATTCTGTATTGGCATTCATTTTTCACTTCAGGGTCTTCCGTTGCTGCCATGATCTCTCGAAGCAATGGAATCGCCTCATTCCCCTTTAACAATGAAGCTTTTTTAATCTTCGCCTCCAATGAAGTAGGCTCTAATCCTATCCAAGCGTCAATCAAACTGACATACTCTTTTGTGTCATCACATCCTTTTGTTTCCATTAGATTGATCATTCGCTTCACTGCAAGCAATGCAACTTCTTTGTCTGTAGAAAGCGCGCTGATGTACCCATCAATTTCTGGTTGGATGTCTCCACACGTTTCAACCACTAGGTTCAAATAGCTGGTCAACGACTCTTGCGTTGCTGCTGACATGCCTGCCTTCGCGATCAGATCCGATAGCTCAAAATAATCGTTGATCATTCGCTTTTTGAGTGCTACTTTTTCCTCGCCAGTTGCACCATAATACAATGAGTAGGTCGTATAGTAAGCATAAGAAAGATACGTCTCTGGCGTTTTAACACCTTGAGTTTGAATCCCACGTACAAAGTACATGTCTGCTTTTTTCATGTCAACATTCGTTCCCTGCATACAGTAAACGGCACGCTCAAAATCACTTGCGGGATCGTAGAAACCTGCTGCTTCCATTCGGTCATAAGCTGCCAACAAAGTATCAATATATGCTTTTTTGGTTTCTGCAGCCACTGGATCTGTTAGCTCCACAATCACATTGTTGATCGAAGCCGCAAGTCGGCCCCAGTTTGCTTTGTCATACCCGCCGCAAATAACTTCACCTTTTAAATAGTAGGTGGTTGCTTTTTTATAGTCTGATACTTTTACAGCTTCTCCCGCGATCAATCTCATGCGATCACATTCACGATTTTCATCTTGAGCGGTTGCACTTAATGTTACGAAGGCTGTTGCTCCAACTAAAAGTAAATTTCCAAATTTCATGTTTCTTGTTTTATTTAATTCAGCTTGCGTTTTATAAACCAGTTATCTCCGATTGGCGAGATGGTCACACCAAAATTGATTCCATAATACGTTTCACTTAACAATTGTTGATCTCCTGTCCCTCTTTGTCCAATTGCAAATCCAAAATTAATGGACGAGAGCGAGTTCTTAACAACAATCGGTAAGCCTATCCCAAAAGTTGTGCCAAAGTCTTTGACTTGCATTCCATTCGTTTGGTAAGGTAGAAGTCCATAGTAGGCACCAACGCGGTAACGCATGCGCTCATACATCTTGGTAGTTGGCTTGTTTTCAATGAAATGTGTTTCTGGAACGTACTCCAAGCCAAAGGTGTATTTCGTTGAATTGAGGTAGTTTGAACCACTACTGTCAAAGGGATTCGAAAATTTCGAATAGTTAGACATGGTATACGACGCGTGAAAGGTCAACGCAGAATTTAATTTTACGCTCTCATCCGTGTTGGCATTCCGTGAAATCGTATAGCGCAATCCGTATGCAAAACGTGATGCGGATTGAATGCGTCCTTTTACTGCTTCAGTGTAGAAAAGCGTGTCGTAGATTTTTGTATCCTCCACATCTGTTGAATAAAAGCGACCATAGGTATAGGTCGTATTCAATTTTTGAGCTGGATCTACAATTGCCGTCAGCATAATTTCATTGGACTTGTTGAAACGATGCGTGAAATACATTCCAAGGTCATAATGAAATGACTTCGCACGAATCGTCTCAAGATCAACAGCACCCGTGATATCAACACCGTCGTTAACAAGCGTACTTGCTCGCTGATTTTGAATACTTCCAAAAAGGTATCCAACGTTTCCACCAACCGAAAGTTCTGTATTTTTCAATTTGAAAACGTTTGAGCTCAATCCCAAAAACAATTCATTGATTCCGCCAGCACCAGAATAGTGGTGTTTGACAGAATCTTCATCGAAAACGGTGTAGTTTGCAAAGGAATAGCCGCGTCTGCTGTATGGTTTTAGGCCAAATGCCATTCCAAAATATCGTTTCACTTTAAATCCGAATGCAAAATGTTGTATTCCACTAATTGTCGAATAGCTGTTCAAAGCACCTTCCGAAAAATTCGAGATTTTCGTGGAAATGCCCATGGAAAAAAGTGGATTCCCTGTTGAAAGTGAATTGTAGCTTGCGGGATTGTAATAGTTCAACGTAAACGAGTCGATTGCTGTTCCCAATGAATTGCCAATACCAGAGATTGCGGCATGATCGAGTCCACCCTCTTCTCCCACGCCGAATGAGCTATACGGCGAGTTGGATGTGATTTGCGCGAAGGAACTGCTTCCCAAAACGATAAAAGCAATCAAGAAAAGAAGTCTACGCATTCTGAGTGTATATTTCGTACAAACCGATCAAGGTTAAATTTTCGTCTGCAAAGATGTCATTTTTTGACAGGAAAACAAAGCGGTTTGCGTCTCCACCCGTCATAAAAAAAGTTAAGCTCGAAAAGCGCTTGCGATATTGTTCTACCATTTCATTGATTTCTGCGTTTATACCGTTCATCACACCAGAGCGAATACTTGTTTCAGTATCTGTACCAACGTAATCCAACGGCAATTTATTTGAAATCAATGGCAACTTATCGGTATAGTTATGGAGCGACTTGTAGCGCAAATCAATCCCAGGTGAGATTGAACCGCCCAAATAGCCTTGAGTTCTGTGCACGATGTCGAATTTGATGCACGTTCCAACATCCACTGTTATGGCGTATTCCGTTTTCATTCGATTGAAGGCATACACCGCGTTACACAGTCGATCCATACCCAAGGTATTCGACGTCCCATATTGAATGGAGAGTGGCACTTTTGAGTCGGGTTTGAGGAGGACAATTCCAGGAATTTCACGAATAATACGAACGGTTTTTTCGTCAGAGAGCACAGATGCGAGGGCATATTTCCCAGGGTTTTGCACAATAAACGACTCAAAATCGTGAAGGGAGTTAGACGGAAAACGTTGAATTTCAACAAGTTTATCATCTACAAAGCGCGCAAGCTTTACGACTGAATTTCCTGCATCAATGATGTAAACGGTGTTGTTTTCCATTGGGCAAAGATACGAAGTGAAAAAAAATGGGAGCGAAAGATGCTAAATTAAAAGAAGTTCTTATCTTTGCACCCACAATTTAAGTTGGTGATATAGCTCAGTCGGTAGAGCAATGGACTGAAAATCCATGTGTCGCTGGTTCGATTCCAGCTATCACCACAGAAAGTTCAAAGGCATTCAGAAATGGATGCCTTTTTT
>JBFYPU010000204.1:0-5951 GCA_041303175.1 Crocinitomicaceae bacterium
TTCGCTTTCATTCAAGGAACTAACGTTTTGAGCGAAATCGTATTTGGTTTGGAAGCCTTCATACAAGGTAGCAGCACTAAAATCAAGGTCTTGAGAAGAGGAAGTGAAATAAATGTTTTCATCGTACTTGCCGCTTAAATAAATATAACCAGCGTCATCAATGTTTATTGAATGAACATAAGCTGAACCTTCGGTAGCCTGGATTTGCAGATGATCAAGGTATTGTCCTGCGCTGTTTAGCTTGAGCACGTGAGGTCCTGAAGGATATTCGCATACAATTGAAGCGGGGCCAGAACTCGTTTCCACATGAAAGGTATCACTCATGAAACCTGAAAAAATGATGGTGTCCATATGAACCTTTACGAGACTAATCCGACCTTTCCCGTAGCTATTTGCGAAGATAAGATTTCCCAAAGCATCATACTCGACAAGGAAACTTGCCGAAAAGCTTGGTGGTGAGGTTGGAAGATTTAGTGTATCACCATTGGTTCCAAAGAAATAACAATTATGGTAGTACCCTCCGCCAAAAACGACTTTGTCATCCAATGTTGTTGCGACGCTATAACCAAATGAATTACCCGTTGAAGCGCTTCCCAACACCCATTGAAATTGACCAATACTATCTAATTTCATCAAATAGCCTCTCCAACCGGACACGTAATTTTGCAGGTAAGACGTGTCAATCGAATTATCAAAATCTACATTCGAACTGATATATCCAGTCGAGTACACCATCCCATCCGAATCCACGGCAATATCAAAACCTGTCGTAACGCTATAATCATTCAAATGATACGCCCATTCAAATGAACCTGAACTATCTAATTTCAAAATATAGGGGCTCCTGTAATTACTGGGTGTATTTAACACAAAAACACCTGTACCCGGATCGAAGTCAAGGGCAGGTGCAGTCGTGAGATAGTGACCAATAACGTACATTGAACCAGCTGCATCCGTAACAACCTGATCAGTCTCAAAGGAAGTAGAATTCGGTGATCCACTTATGGTACCTAGTGATCGTTTCCAAATAATGTTGAAATTTGAATCTAGTTTCATATATAACGCGAATCGACTGTTCGAAGAAGTTGATCCCATTGCACCACCCGAACTGCTTGGGTCTGTATCAACTTGCCCCCAACACGTTGCCACCAAAAGGATATTACCGGTAGAATCTATTGTCATAGAAGATAATCCGAACGCTGCTCCGCCGCCCAATTCATCAAAAACGATGGATTCAAGAACAACTCCGTCTAAATTAGCTTTCGAAATGTAAAGCCCTCCATACGTTGATTGAAAGGAATTTTCCACGATGTGAGAATTCCAACCTACGCCGATGTTTGTTGGGCCATAAAAGTTGCCGCAGGTATACAGAACATCATCGAAAACTTCAGCAGAAAAGATTTGGCAACCCGTTACTGAACTAGTTTGACCAGGTGTCACCTTTGCCCAATGCATATTCTGCGCATAGGACACCTGAGAAACAATTAACAATACGAGGAATATACTAGTTTTGGTCATCATTTAACGATTACTCTTCATCAACTCGTGCTAAGATACGCTAAATTGTTAAAATCACTTTGTTATCCATTCATTAGACGAGCAGAGACCCCGCGTTCAGCAATTGATTACATTCAAGGCCAAAAGCAAATGGTGAAAAATCATAGTCTTTCTTCGGGAACGGTAATATTTTTTAGACCAAACCGTTAGTGATAATTGAAATATGCTGGCAACCATGATCCGAAACCTTTTCTTCTTTTTGTCTTGCACTCTGCTCTTTGGAGCATGTTCGACATTAAAAGAAACTACTGGTGTTGATATCCCAATGACCTCTAAGGTAGAAACAAGTCACAATCCTATTTGTTTCAATCATTCCGTACTTGTTTTGGATTCTGCAACCTATTATGCTGCAGTTAATTCTGAATTCGTTAAACGACTCGCTTTTTCGCAAGAAAGACAACTTAATGGTTACAAGGGGTTTTATCTGTTCGGAAAAACGAATTATATAGAGCTATTCCATCCCAAAAGTTTTGATGGTTACGAAGAGGAAGAAGGAGGAATGTGGATTAATCTTGCTCCACTCAAAGCAAATTATATCAGTAATCTGAATTGGGAAAATCTCGATTTTGTCACCTATGAATCTAATCATCATTACTATGACTTATCATTGATTGTTGGTGATTCAATTAACCCCATCGCAACTTGGGAAATGACAAAAGAACACTTTGAGAGCTGGACAAAAAAAGAATACAATGATTCAATGGATTTTTTGCCTGTTGACTACAACAGTCTGCAAGATTCAGATTCGTCTTTTAATTACCCTATGAGTGATGTCATAGGAATCGGAATTCGCTTAAATCTTGATGACAGTCTTGCCATGGTTAGTTATTTAAACACTGTTGGTTTTGCAGCAGTCTCAGAGCAAAATGGACTGACCAGAGTTTCAAATAATGATCAATTCTTTGAGCTACATTTCTGTAGAGATAGGAATTTACCCACTATAAATAGATTCTATATTCGATTAAGTAGGCCAGTTGAGCCAATTATTGAAATCATAGGTGATTCCAGAATTCATTGCGACGGAAAATTGGCAATTTGGTATTTTGAAAAGTAACATTAACACGTGCTAAAAAACAGGGCTACAAGTATGTCCGAGAAAAGCTCTAATTTCCCTAACCCCAGCCGTTAGTGGCATTAACTTATTTGGCAGGTCGTGAGTTTTTTTTGAATTACAGTTGGCATTTAGAATATAGCTTTTGACTAAAATATTTGGAAATGCTTTCGCTCATCTCGTGAAAAAATGAAGCTCAGCACGACAGAATCACCTGCAGAATAATTATCTTGCCTAAAAATACTGAGTATGATTCATATTCTGCAATTCGTCATTGCATCACTAATGTGCTTTCTGTCGTCTCTTCTAGTTGCGCAATATCAGCGGCAATCGCCATATTCCATTCGAATAGAAAATCCATTGGAAGCGCAAACATTGGACATAGATAATGATGGTGATGAAGATATTCTGATAGGTATTGAAGATAACAAAACGGTCGCTTGGTATGAAAATCGAGGGAATAATATTTTTGGACAACAAAACATTATTTCAGATAATAGTTATCCCTTGACGAGTATAGCGCATGGAGATCTTGATAATGATGGAGATCTTGATGTTTTGGTTGCTACCGATTTCACACAAGCTCTCAAGTGGTTCGAAAATCTCGGAAATGGTCAGTTCAATCAAGGTTCACTGATCACAACAAATTTTTCAAGTGCTGTTGATATTCTTTCAGCCGATTTGGACGGTGATGGTTACCAAGATGTGCTGGCCTCTGAACATCTAAACGACGAAATATTTTGGTTCAAAAACTTAGGCAATGGAACATTTGGTAGTGCGAATTTAATTGCATCCAACATTACAAGTGGATACCAAATTTGGGCAGAAGACATAGATCTGAATGGCACGATTGACGTCATAATACCTACTGGCAATAACATTAGGATCTACAAAAACTTAGGGGCCGGAGTGTTAGCTGTCCCAGTTGTACTTTCGGCAACGACCGACGTTGTTAATTTTGACATTAAGGATTTGAACAATGACCTTCTCCCCGATTTTATTTTCGTGGGTGCAGGAAATTCTCATATCGGTTGGTTTGAGAATCTTGGCGCAAGTGCATTTGGTACAGAAATGGTCTTGTCCAGTAATATTATAGGCGCAAGAAGTATCTGTGCAGAGGATTTGGACAATGACAACGATGTCGATGTTGTTGTTGGTTTATATGGATTCAATGCTGTATTTGTTGAAAACCAAGCGGGTTCATTTTCAGCTCCGCAATATTTTATTTCGGGAAATATTCAGAATATCCTTAGTTGCAAAAACACGCTTTCTGATATGGACAACGATGGTGATATTGATATCGTTTCAATTACTGCATCAGGCAGTGGCACTGGAGCTGATTATGAAAATTTGTATCTAAATGTGAATAACGGGAATCTAAATTTTACTGAACGATTGAATGTTTCATTATCGATGACCACAAGCAAGGTTGTCGCAATCTTCGATGTTGATAATGACGCTGACAATGATATACTCCGTTCCGAAATTGAAGGGTTGACTTGGCAGATGAACGAGGGTAATGGACAGTTTAGATCCATACCAGATACTATTTTCGGCGGACTCATTGACAATGCGATAAATTTTGATGTAGACTTAGATGGTGATCAAGATATTGTAGCTTCCCATTATGATAACAATGACCGAATAGGATGGTATAAAAATTTAGGAAACGGAAATTACTCTGCTCCTATTATTTTCGCTACATCTCCTTCCGTTCATACCTATAAGTGCATTCGAAAAGCAGACGTGGACAATGATGGCTTCATCGACGTGATCGTTGGAAATGATCTTTTATCCGATAAAATTCGGTGGCATAAGAACATCAATGGCGTTGGCTTCAGTCCTGCCGCTGATCTTTTGAGCAACTCAGGAATAAATGTTGAAACGTTCAAGATAGGTGACTTAGACAATGATGGTTACGTGGATTTGTTAGGGAAATTAAATTTCGGATATGATGTAAAGTGGTTTAAGTATGATACGATATCTGATATTTTCAATTCAGAAGTCGTTGTAAGCTCGCCAACTGGAACACCAGGCCCTTTCGAGATTGTTGATTTCAATAGTGATGGTCATAATGATTTGGTGATTGTCGAAGATGATACCATCCTCTTATATGTTAATGACGGAAATGCAAATTTCACTCAACCAGTGCTCATTAGCGATCAAACTCCATATGTCTCAGGAATTGAATTTTCTGATGTTGATTTTGATGGAGACCTAGACGTCCTTTGCTATGGAGTCAATACTACTTCTATTGTTTGGATTGAGAATCAAAGTGGAGGGAATTTTTCGGCCCCCATGGTTATTCACAACCAGGCTTATGATTTAGGTGAGATTTTCTGTGTAGATATGGACAATGATTTAATTGATGACCTAGTCGTTTCGCGTTCATCAACCTTATATCGAATGGCGGTAGAAAGATTTGATAACATACATGTAAACTATTGTCTATATTCAGACTCCGTTTCATTGGCTCCGTTTAGTAGCGATACCATTTGTAACACATCTGGACTGATTCCTTTACCAATTGGCTATCCACAAGGTGGAACCTACTCAGGTGTGGGAGTGTCGGGGAATCAATTCAATGCTGGCAACGGGGTAATTGGCATTCACGAAATCGTGTACACGTATGTTGATTCCAACAATTGCGTGAACAGTGATTCGGTAACCATTTTTGTGGAAAATTGTTCATCCAACTCATTCAGTGAAGCATCTGCATCAACCATTAAACTATTTCCGAATCCAAATAAGGGATTATTTCAATTAGAAGGGTTAGGAAATAAAATGACGACAATTCGTATTTACGATATCTCTGGAAGATTGCAAAAATCGATTGAAAACCATTCGGATCACGTGCAAATCTCAATGACGAATTTTGAATCTGGAATCTATTATCTACGCTTGATCCAAGATGATTATGAGCTAATCTTAACGGTTAACACAATGCATTAGTTGTTTTATTCGCCGCTGTATAGAAAAGGAAGGTTCTACGCCACAACATAGAGAAACGCGCAAATAGCTGAACCCGTTAAGCGTTGGCTGGCACAAGTTGGTTCGAAACGAGATGGAAAGAAAACAAGAGCTTCGATTGTGTTTCTGAGAATTTCAAGTGACAAGGTGAAAAAAGGCCAACGAGGATAGAATAAATCGTATTTTTGAATAGACCTCCTAAAATGAGGCTTATCAACCTCATTTGCGAGATAACCCTCAAAAAATGGCGGTTATATATAAGTTATGTTCGATCTGCGCAACCCGAGAAAAATCCCCCCAAGCACTTGCCCGCTTATCCCATGGTTTGAACAACTAGACTTTTATAGATTCAAGTTCGGCGCTGATAGCGTCC
>JBFYPU010000205.1:0-4106 GCA_041303175.1 Crocinitomicaceae bacterium
CGTATGAGTTTCCAATGACAGACATCTCTCGTGCAACATCAGGGTCGCATGAAGTTGGACTTGGTTTAACGATTTGTAAAAAAGGGAAAGATATCGAGCCAATCGAACGCGTTGTTACCAAAACAGACACCGTATTTGTTGCGCAAGAGCCAAAGATCGATACTGTTTTTGTGGAGAAAGTGGTAGAAATTACAGGTCCAGAGAAAGAAAAAATCGATCTAAAACACACAATTTATTACGGAAACGCGATTAGCGATTTTGACAAAACGAAAGAAGATGCTGCATTGACGAAAATCGCAACGTATTTGATCGCAAACAAAGACCAAGTAATTTACATTCGAGGGTATGCTTCAGAATCAGGATCTGATTACACGAACTTTAATCTTGCTGGTGATCGAGCGAAAAAAGTGTTCGCATACTTGTTGTCAAAAGGAGTGCAACGAAATCAAATGATCTCAATCGTTCAAGGTGAAGTAAAAGAACACCACGGAGCGGATCACACATCTGATGAAAAAGAAAGTCGTCGGGTAATGATTGAACTAAAATAATACAAACACATTTTATTGAAAGGGCTGCTTTTTAAGTAGTCCTTTTTGTTTTTTAACGCCCTGTCGATGTTCGTGTTAATTCTTGAATTGTATCATTCGATTTAGTATATTTGGTGTAACAAGTAAACCAACTCTATGAAATTATCTGCTACTGTGAATCGTTTTTCGCTGGGAAAATGGGCGTTCGCAATGATTATCTTCGTTTCTTCAAGTGCCTCTTGTCTTGCGCAACTCACCGTCACCAAAACCTATACGGCTCCTTCTTCGGTGACTGTCGATGGATGTGGAACGTATTGCACGAACCTTCCTGGTGTGGTGTTTTCTGCATCAGATTTTTCACCAGGAGTGTGCCAAGTGGCCGATGTAAATGTGAGTATAACATGGGCAAAAACGGATGGAACATGCGATGTCCCAGACATTGGATCTTCGTTTCACAATGAGACCAATTTTAGAATTGATGGACCAACGGCCAACGAAATTTTAGTGTTACCAGGAACGTATACTGGTAATGGATCAACGTCTACAACCACCACCATTTTGGATCAGGCGGCCGCAACGGTAATTGGTGGAGTGGATCCCGTTTCTGGAACATTCCGCCCCAATAACGGAAATTTAGATAATTACATTGGAACCAATCCTTTTGGTACATGGACGCTTCGCGCAGGTGATACTGGCGGTGGCGATCCGCTCTGTATCGTGGGATATTCCGTAACAATTACCATGAGTGCAGGAGTGGATATGGACGGCGATACTTATACGAATTGTTCGGGAGATTGTGATGATAATAATGCATCTGTTTACCCCGGTGCGCCTGAACTATCCTGTGATGGAATTGACAATGATTGTAATCCATTGACCGTTGATGATGCAATAGCTCCAACTGCGAGTTGTCAAAATATCAATGTCTATCTCGATGCAGCTGGTTCGGCAACCATTACTGGCGCAGAAGTGAATTTGAATTCATCCGACAATTGTTCAATTGCTTCGATGAATGTACTTCCTTCTGCGTATACGTGTGCGAACATCGGCTCGAATTCTGCAACACTCACCGTAACGGATCCAATTGGAAATGCCAACTCTTGTGGGGCAACAATTACTGTTTTTGATACCATTTCACCAATCTCAGATCTTCCAACTTTGTCGGACGTAGTAGGTGCATGCTCAGTTACGTCGTTGGTTGCGCCAACAGCTACGGATAACTGCGGAAGTACGGTCACCGTCACCAATAACGCGATTCTTCCAATCGTAGCTACGGGTACAACTGTGGTTACATGGACATACACGGATGTAAATGGCAATGCGAGAACGCAAAATCAAAATGTCATTATTACGGATGCAACCGCGCCTGTTCCTGATGCTGCATCGTTACCTGATCTCACCGCATCTTGTGAGTTAACAAGTGCAGCCGCTCCGTTTGCGACGGACAACTGCTCGGGTTCGATCACGGGTGTGACTACAACTTCATTTCCAATCACCGCGCAAGGAACAACGGTGATCACCTGGTCGTTTGTCGATGCAAGTGGGAATAGTTCAACACAAACGCAAAACGTGATTATTGCGGATGCGACTGCGCCAGTTCCGAACCTTGGTACATTGCCAACGGTGACAAATGCGTGCGAAGTATCGCTTACTGCTCCGAGTGCCACAGATAATTGTGAAGGCTCTATCACTGGGACAACTTCAACGACTTTCCCAATCACAACTCAAGGAACTACGATCGTCACTTGGACGTTCAATGATGGAAATGGAAATACTTCTACGCAAAATCAAACGGTTGTTGTGACGAATATCAACGCCACAACGACTGCGTCCATTGACGGCGTTACATTAACTTCCGACATAACTGGCGATTCCTACCAATGGATCAATTGCAATGGAAATATTCCGATCGCGGGTGAAACAGATGCAAACTATACGGCAACAACGAATGGCAGTTATGCTGTCATTGTAACAGATGGTGCGTGCGTGGATACTTCGGCATGTGCTGCGGTTACATCCGTTAGCCTCAATACACTCATCGTTGATCACTTGAAATTGTTCCCCAATCCAACGCATGATGGACATTTCAACCTCACTTTTGACGGCGAGATTCATTCGATCATCGTAATGGATTTAACGGGTCGTGAAATTCCAGTTGAGGTTGACCTTCAAGCAGGATCGGTTGACGCATCGAATCTGAGCAATGGAAAATACCTCGTGCGAATTGACACGAATCAAGGAATATTGATCACTGAGATCATCATATCCTTGTAATAGAAACATTTAACGAATTTTGAAAAGCTGCCCTAGGGTGGCTTTTCTTATTTTTGTGTGCAAAATGAATAGGTATTTATACCTGTTTTCAGATGAAATTCGCAACAAAACACCTTTAAGATGCTCGTTTAGCGAGAATAATTCGTAAGTTATTAACTTAAAAGTTTAGTACAAAAGAAAAACATTTAGATTCAGTTTACTCGGCATTTTCAAGCAAGTTTTTTGTTGTCACATTAAGGGTTTTATCCCAGAAAAGCGGATATTTTGACGAGAATGTGTCCTACTGAATTGCGAAAGGAGTACGATTGAATAGTAAAAATTAGAACTAATTATTTAAGGTAAAAATCAATTCATTTTGAATTAACCAAACTATTGGATAAGATTCCTTAATTTTAACCAAATTTTAACGATTAAGTTCCTCTATCAAACTACTGCAATGAAACAATTCATAACCCAGAATCTACGTTTTTCTCGCATTTTACTTTCATTCGTTGCAACTACTTTTTTCGGTACAGCAACTTTAAACGCCCAAACATGGACTTTTTCAGGAGCAGGCGGTTCAGCCAATGCTGAAAATGGTAAAGCAATCTGCGTGGATGCAGCGGGTAATGTATATGTAACCGGCTCGTTTTCGAATACAGTGGATTTCGACCTAGGGGCTGGTACAGCCAACTTAACTTCCAATGGTGGTAACGATATTTTCATTGCGAGCTACACTTCTGCAGGAGTTTATCGTTGGGCCGTGCGTGCTGGTGGTACTGGTGGCGATAATAATTCTCCTAATGGTGGGATATGCACAGATGGCGTAAGCGTTTATGTAACAGGATCTTATAATGGTGCAGGTACTTTGTTTGGTGCTATAAGCCTTACTCCTAACGGTGGGACAGGTACTGACGCATTTGTAGCCAAACTCAATTGCACTACAGGTGCTTGGACTTGGGCAGTGAGTATGGGAGGAACGGGTAATGTAGATACTGGCGTAGCACTGTGTCTTGACCCGAGTGGTAATCCTTATTTATTGGGATCATTTAACTTAACCACGAGTGGAGCTTGTGGAAATGTTTCTCTTGGTGGTAGTGATATTTTCGTAAGCAGATTGAATCCAGCGACTGGAGCTTGTGTTTGGATGGCTAGCGGTGGTTCCACTGGGAATGATGGGACACTTGGTGGAGGTATTTGTTATCATCCGGGAACTGCGTCACTTGTTGTTGCAAGTACTACAAATACAGGATTGGCCACTTTTGGAGGATTCAACGTTACCTCGGTTGGAGGTATTGATATGTGTGTACTTGAGGTAAATTCCAC
>JBFYPU010000206.1:0-9205 GCA_041303175.1 Crocinitomicaceae bacterium
GTTCGTTTTTCAACAAAATCGCTGAAGGGTTTAAAGCGCAGTTTCATGAGGAATTGAAGCGTCAATTGATAACGTAATCGAAGTTAGGCATAAGAATTTAGTTGGCGATGAACTTTTGTGATTTTCGGATGAAAGGACGAGCGGGATGGAAAAATCGAAAAATTTACTCAAAAAAAATCCCCAACCGAGGCTGAGGATTTGAATCTATTCTTTCTTCGATCAATAATCGAACGTTTCCATGAATTTTGTCGTGAAATCGCCTTCATTGAATTTCGGATCTTCCATCAATTTTTGGTGGAAAGGAATTGTTGTTTTTACCCCTTCAATGATGTATTCACCCAATGCACGTTTCATTTTTTTGATCGCTTCTTCACGGGTTTGTGCAACCACAATCAATTTTGCAATCATTGAATCGTAAAAAGGAGGAATGACGTAACCGGCGTATACGTGCGTGTCAATTCGGATTCCATGTCCACCTGGCGAGTGGTAGCTCGTAATTTTTCCTGGTGAAGGTCTAAAATCTGCCCACGGATCTTCCGCATTGATTCGGCATTGAATCGCGTGCAATTTTGGGTAGTGATTTTGTCCTGAAATGGCAACTCCTGCGGCAATTTTGATCTGTTCTTTGATCAAGTCGTAGTTGATGACCTCTTCAGTAATCGTGTGCTCCACTTGAATCCGCGTATTCATTTCCATGAAATAGAAATCACGGTGTTTGTCTACCAAAAACTCAACCGTTCCCACGCCTTCGTAGTTCACAGCTTTCGTTGCTTTGATGGCAGCATCACCCATGCGTTCGCGCAATTCGTCGGTCATAAACGGCGAAGGCGTTTCTTCTACCAATTTTTGGTGACGACGTTGAATGGAACAATCACGCTCCGACAAGTGACACGCATTTCCGTATTGGTCACCTGCAATTTGAATTTCGATGTGGCGTGGTTCTTCGATGAATTTCTCCATGTAGATGCCATCGTTTCCGAAGGATGCAGCCGCTTCTTTTCGCGTTCCATCCCATGCCGCTTCAAGGTCTTCCTCTTTCCAAACAACGCGCATCCCTTTACCTCCACCTCCAGCAGTTGCTTTGAGGATGATCGGGTATTTCACCACTTTAGCGGTTTTGATGGCATCGTCTAAATCTTTCAACAAGCCCTTAGATCCAGGAATACAAGGTACTCCCGCAGCGATCATGGTTGCTTTTGCATTGGACTTGTCGCCCATGCCAGAAATTTGTTCTGGTGTAGCTCCAATGAACTTGATGTTGTGCTCTTGACACACACGTGAAAACTTTTCATTCTCAGAAAGGAATCCATAGCCAGGGTGAATGGCGTCCGCGTTTGTGATTTCTGCTGCTGCAATTATGTTTGGGATCGAAAGGTAAGAATCCGTGCTTTTGGGAGGTCCGATGCACACAGCTTCATCCGCAAAACGCACTGGGAGACTATCTTTGTCAGCAGTCGAATAAACTGCTACTGTTTTGATTCCCATTTCTTTACAGGTACGAATTACACGAAGTGCAATTTCACCTCTATTCGCAATTAATATCTTTTTGAACATGGTCATAGTGTTCTAAATTATAGGTTTAGGCGGGCTTGGTTTCCGTAGAAACGCACATTCCATCGCCAAAATAAGGTGAAACTTAAGAAGGATCTACTAAGAAAAGTGGCTGATCGTATTCCACTGGTGATGATTCATCTACCAATACTTTTACGATACGTCCTGACACTTCAGATTCGATCTCATTGAATAATTTCATCGCTTCAATGATGCACAATACGTCACCTTGCTTGATTGAATCCCCAACCGTAACGAAAGGATCTTTGTCTGGCCCAGCTGAACGGTAGAATGTTCCAATCATTGGAGACTTAATTGTGACGTAGTTGGAGCTATCGTCAGCCGATGGTGCCGCCGCTACTGGTGCCGCTGCCGCTGCTGCTGCCACTGGAGCTGCTTGAATGGCTTGCGGAGCAACCTGCACGGGTGCTTGAACCGCGAAGTATTGTCCTTCTGATTTGTTTTCTGATTTGATCGTGATTTTGAAATCTTTCTGTTCGATCTCTACCTCAGTTACATTTTGTCGCGAAACAAATTTAATTAGATCTTGTATCTCTTTGATGTTCATTTTCCTTCAGATTAATTTTATAAAAATACTTTATTTTCTATACTAAGCCTATGAATTGTATGCCCATTTTAAATAAACAGCTCCCCATGTAAATCCACCACCAAAGGCAGAAAGTATGAGATTATCCCCTTTTTTAAGTTGTTTCTCATAATCCCAAAGGCACAAAGGTAATGTACCTGCCGTTGTGTTGCCATATTTTTGAATATTGACCATCACTTTTTCCTTCGGCAGTCCCATTCTGTTCGCTGTTGCATCAATGATGCGCAAATTGGCTTGATGTGGCACTAACCAATCGACATCATCGCTGCTTAGGTTATTTCTCTCCATGATTTCGGCTGACACTTCAGCCATGTTTGTGACCGCAAACTTGAACACCTGCTTGCCTTCTTGGTGCACAAAGTGCATTCCTTTTTCGATGGTTTCAATGGAAGCTGGGTGCGCTGATCCACCGCCAGGTTGGAGCAAATACTCCCTTCCTTTTCCGTCTGCGCGAAGGATAAAATCCTGAACACCCATTCCTTCTTCGTTGGGTTCGAGCAAAGCTGCACCCGCACCGTCACCAAAAATAACACAGGTTGTTCGATCACGGTAATCAATGATGGACGACATTTTATCGACACCAATCACGATCACTTTTTTATACCGTCCTGTCTCAATAAACTGCGCGCCAGTAGCCAATGCGTAAATAAAACCCGAACACGCGGCAATGAGGTCGTAGCCCCACGCGTTTTTCATTCCTGTTTTATCGCATACAATGTTTGAAGTACTTGGAAATGGATAATCCGGTGTAACAGTTGCCACAATAACCAATTCGATGTCCTCAGGGTTAGTATTTGTTTTGGCAAGTAGTCCATTCACGGCTTCAACACACATATCCGAAGACGCGCCATCTTTCATGATTCTGCGCTCTTTGATTCCTGTTCTCGAAGTGATCCATTCGTCATTAGTATCGACAATTTTCGAAAGATCTTCGTTCGAAAGGATGTGCTCAGGAAGGTATCCTTGAATTCCCGTAATTGCTGCCGTAATCTTTCCCATAACTAGTTGTATGCTTCATTTATCTTAGTGGCAAGACCAGAATTGGCTACTTCCCACGCAAGTAATATCATATTTTTCACTGCAATGTCATTGGAAATTCCATGACCAATGATCACGTTTCCTTTCACGCCTAATATAGGTGTTCCACCGTAGTTTTCGTAATTGAATCGGTCAAAATATTCATCTCTAATTCCTCTTTTGCGCATGAGAGTATAAATTCCTTCCGCTTCTTTTAGGACCACATTTCCTGTAAATCCATCACAAACGATCACATCTGCCTTACCTGAAAAGAGGTCTCTCCCTTCAATATTTCCTACGAAATTGATGGTGTCTGCATCTTCCATGAGTTTGTGCGCGGCTTGGGTGAGCAGGTTTCCTTTGGAAGGTTCCTCACCAATATTAAGCAGTGCAATTCGCGGATTTTGAACTCCAAACACGTAGGTTGCATACAGTCCACCAAGTTCAGCGAATTGTAGCAACACATCGGCTTTACAATCGGCGTTTGAACCAACGTCCAAAATAATGGAGTTCGAGCCGTCTATGTTTGGCAGTGTTGAGGTGATACAAGGACGAATAATTCCTGGAATTGTGTTGATTTTGTAGATCGCTCCAACCAGCATAGCACCTGTATTTCCAGTACTCGCGAAGGCATCAATTTTACCTTTGGCGAGCAAGTCGAATCCCACAGCGATCGAGCTATTGGGTTTCTGCGGAATGGCGCGGGTTGGGTGATCGTTCATCGTAATGATATCAGGGGCATGTACGATGTCAAAATCAGCTGAATTTTCATTTAACAACGAAAGGCCACTCAAGATTTGCTCTTGGTCGCCTATTAACGTTATCCTGGTTTCACTTGGTAGTTCCTTGTTTGCCAAACACGCGCCTTGCAGGTTCGCATCTGGGGCAAAGTCGCCGCCAAGAACATCAATTCCAATCTTCATAGAATGAAGAATTATGCGCAGTAATTAAACCGCTACTTCTTTTTCTGCTACAACTTTTCCTTTGTAGTAAAGTTTCCCCTCATACCAGTGTGCATGGTGGAACAAGTGTGGTTGTCCAGTTGTTGGGCATGTTGCGATGTTTTTCGCTTCTGCTTTTACGTGAGTTCTTCTTTTGTCGCGTCTCGTTCTCGAGATCTTTCGTTTTGGATGTGCCATCTCTGTGTATTTATATTCTTTATCGTTGTTCTTCGAAAACCTTCGAAGCAATTAATTCATGTTTAATTGTGACAATGCTCCCCATCTTGGATCGACTGGTCTGTCGTCCGGTTCGTCATCGTCATCTGAATCAGGTTCGTCGTCGTCGAAATCATCGTCGTCATACTCCTCATCATCGTCATCATCATACTCATCATCATCATACTCATCATCCTCGTCTTCGTCATCCTTGTCAAGGGAATTTACAACGTATTCATTCAGCAAAAGCATCATTTCTTCATTGCATTCACCCGGTTCGTGGATGGTACGCGTAGGAAGCGAAACGGTCATAAATTCGAGCAAGGTCTCCTTGATATGGAGTTCATATTCTTCAGGGTAAATGATCATCAACGATTCATCTTCCGATTCCTCGTTGTCGAATTTATACACCAATCGATATTCACCTTCAATGGGGATTTCAATGGTATCGTTGCAACGATCGCAGGTTGTTTCTACACTTCCTTCTAATTGAAATTCACCAATCATCATGGTTTCTTTCTTATCCAAGGTGAATTCAATGTGAACCTTTCCTTTTTGGATAATTGAGTATTCAAATGTGTCAAAGAACGCATCAGTGATATCAAACTCAAATACATGCTTCCCTTGTTTTAGTCCAACAAAGGGAATAATGAACTCATTTTCGTTCGATTTTTCCACTGATTTATTTCTTAAGTCCCGTATTTGTTCATCCTTCGGCGTTTTCGGATGCCACTCCAACGTGGAGTATTATTGTCAAAACGCTGCTTTCTGAGCAGAGACGGGCGGCAAAGTTAACTAATTTAACTGAAAGATGTTGATATCTTCCGAGAGAATTTTAGAAATCATTCCTATTTCCGTCTCTACCACGTCGTTCTTTGGGTTGAGCCACGAGTACGTTTGCGGTTATTTCCTTTTCAAACTCATGATTTCTAAATACATCCATTGCCAAGTAGATCGCATGTCTCATGGAATCTCCAGATGCTTTGTTTTCTCCAGCAATATCAAAAGCGGTTCCATGATCGGGAGAGGTGCGAATAATAGGAAGTCCTGCGGTAAAATTGACTCCTTCATCAAATGCGAGTGCTTTGAACGCGCCCAATCCTTGATCGTGGTACATTGCTAGTACGCCGTCGTAATTTGCTATCGACGAAGACCCAAAAAAACCATCCGCTGGGAAGGGTCCAAACGCAAAGATTTCATCATTCATCGCACGTGCAATGGCTGGGAGAATCGCGTCCTTTTCTTCGCTACCCATTTTCCCGTTTTCACCGGCATGTGGGTTTAATCCAAATACGGCAATTTTTGGTCGTTGAATGCCGAAGTCCTTTTTTAAACTTGCGTTGAAGGCAACAATTTTCGCGTATACCTTGTCAGCCGTAACAGCCGTACTCACATCTTTTAACGCAATGTGAGAAGTCACCAATCCAATTTTCATGGTGGAGGAAATCATCAGCATGAGGGCTTCCTCTTGTCCAGCCATATCGGCTAAGTATTCGGTGTGCCCTGGGAATTGGAACCCCGTTTTCGCCATGGCTTCTTTGGAAATTGGTGCTGTTACGAGCACATCCAATTTACCTGCAGCCAAGTCGCGCGTTGCTGCTTCGAGGGAGAGGAAAGCGTATTTTCCACCCATTTCCGAGACTTCTCCGAATTTTGGCTCAATGTCTTCTTCCCAAATGTTGACGATGTTGATTTTTTTTCTGCGTGCTTCTTCAACGGTTTTCACTCCTTGATAATTGAAGTTAGCCATCCGAATTTGCTTTTTATAGCTCGCAAACAGTTTTTCTGATCCATAGATGATCGGTGTGCAATCGGACAAAATCCGTGCATCTTCAAGAGCTTTCATGATGACTTCAATTCCAATTCCATTGATGTCACCGATGGAAATCCCTACACGCACGTCGGTATGTGTCGTTTTCTCTTTCTTTTCCATTATGCGTAATTTTTTAGGAATGCGTACAACATTCTAACTCCTGTTCCCGTGCCGCCTTTTGGTCGATAAGCCTCCGCTGCTGACAACCATGCTGGCCCTGCGATGTCTATGTGGATGTATGGAGCATCAACGAAATGTTCCAAGAATTTTCCCGCGGTGATCATACCAGCGGAGTCGCTTCCAATGTTTTTCAGATCGGCGATAGGAGATTTCATTTCTTCCAGATACTCGTCCCAAAATGGGAAGCGCACCATTCGTTCGTATGTATCATCACCCGCTTTTGTCAATTGCTCAAAGATTTTTTCATCCGCATTGCCCATGAAAACGAGTCCTTTGGTTCCAATCGCTCTTGCCGCTGCTCCAGTCAATGTTGCTGCGTCAATCACAAGCTCCGGATCGTATTTTTTGGAGTACGACAATGCGTCTGCGAGAATCATTCTTCCTTCAGCGTCGGTATTAAGAACTTCAACGGTTGTTCCGTCGTACATCGTCACGATATCACCTGGTGCATATGCGTTCAATCCAGGTCGGTTGTCGGTTGCAGGAATCAGAGCGATGATATGCAGTGGCAATTCTTGAAGTGCTGCAAGGTAGATTGAGCCGGCCATTGTTGCAGCCCCGCCCATGTCGCATTTCATGCTGTCCATGGAATTGGGTGTTGGTTTGAGACTCAATCCACCGGTATCGTACACCACTCCTTTTCCAACAAGTACAATTGGTTTTTTGTTGGTGTGGTTCTTTCCTTTGTATTCCACAATGGTGAAGGTTGGAGGATCAATTGAACCTTGATTAACGGCAAGAAGTCCGCCCATTTTGAGGGATTCAATTTGGGTTTTCTCTAAGACTTTCACATCGAGTGCAGTATCTTCTCCCAACGCCACAATTTCTGCTGCGAGTTGCTCAGCATTCAAGTAAGAAACAGGTTCGTTGACCATGTCTCGCGCCCAAAACACTGCCGCTGTGATGTTGATGAGCTCCATGACCTTTTCATCAGCGAAACGCTCATCCACAATAATATTTTCGAGGAGGTAGCATTTTTCCTCTTTGTCTTTTAAGTAATCTAAAAATTGGTAGCTGGCGAGTAGGAATCCTTCCACGAAGTGGTAGACAACTTCTGGATCACCAGAAATCGCAATTTCGGTCACTTTTTTGTCTAATCGAGCACGAAACGTAGCACCGTGTTTGCGCATTGTTTCGGCATTGGTTGATTCTTTCACGAAAAATTCAAGAGAATCCATTCCTTCGACGAACTGCGTGTCCTTGTCTAACGCAAGGAATTTCTGAACGCGTTCTTTCACATTGTCAGAAATTCCGTGGATTTCGGCAACGCTATTTGTGATATACACGCGGTGATTGCATGTGGTTTGATCTTCGCTCTTTTGTACCTGCATCTTTGTCGATTTTGGACTACAAAAATAATCAACCAAATGGACTTAAGGTCTGATATGTGAATGCCTTTGTAAATCGAATTTAAATTGTGACAAATACGCCGGCTAATATCAACAGCTCACTTAAAATCTCTATTTTCGACAAAAACCTATAGCTCAATTAAAGATGTTTCAATTTCTTGCAGCACCAGTGCGATCAAACCTTGATTTCTACGAATCAGCACGTCTTCGTCTCACATGGATGATTCATCTCTTATTAGTAATGGCATTAACTCCGTTGATTGTCGTTTCACTCTATGACCAACCATTTTATGCGGGCATTTATGCAATTGCCCTGATGATCATTCTAATTTCTCTGGTCTTAATTAAACGTACGGGCAATTTCCAGTTTTATTCTATTATCGCTTCATGCATCCTTTTTTTAATGGTTCTCTATTCCATGTTCAGGCTAGATGGCTATGTGCATTTTATTGAGCCATTTTGGTTACTTGTCCTGGTGATCTACATCTATTTTATTCATGGTAACCTAGGAGGCGGCATCGCAATCATTGTCACCGTTTTATCGACCGTGATATTTTTGCTCTTTTTTCTGAATACCAGTATCAATAACATTCGAACCATCGATTTTTATCAATCCTTATCCATGGGTTTCGAATTTACTATTTGTCTTTCACTAGTGGGTTATATATTGCACCAATATATCTTCTTAAAAAATCATACTGAGCTCGAACTTAAGAAGATCAACAATGCCTTGATTCTAGAGAAGGAATTGGTTGAAAATCGAAATCAAGAAAAAACGATCATGCTTCAAGAGATTCATCACCGCGTTAAGAACAACTTACAGATTGTGATGAGTATGTTGCGAATGCAAGCGAGTAAAATTGAATCAGACGAGGCAAAAGAGCATTTTGCAGATGCAATCAATCGCGTATTCACCATGTCGCTCATTCATCAACGCTTGTATGAAAGTGATAATCTTTCGGCGATTGATTTTTCTGGCTACTTGGAGGCGTTGTCAGCCGATATTTTGAAGAGCAGCCCGCAATCGAAGCAAATAAAAAAGGAACTCTTCATTGAAGTTAAGGAAATTGGGATGAAATCCATTGTTCCCATTGCATTGATTATCACCGAATTGATTTCAAACTCCGCAAAGCACGCTTTTTCAACCATCGATGATCCCAAAATAACACTCCGGGTGAATGAAGGCACTCATCCAGGTGCGATCGAAATGCACTATTCTGACAACGGTGTTTGGAAGTCATCCACGAACGAATCCTTTGGAATGCATCTAATTGAAGCGCTCACCGAGCAGCTCGATGGAAGCTATGAATTTGGTTCATCAGAAGAGGGAACTTGGTTTCAATTTGTATTTGCGACTGCAAACTAATCTTCGGATCTGCTTTCCTCTAATTCCAACACACGATTCATGTTCAAATCGTAATATTGTTTGTTTTTCACAGTACCCATGAGGTAGTTGATGATGGTAATGTCGAGCAGATTCTCTTGATACTTTTGCATTTCTTCAAGGTTTTCCAAATTGGGATTCATGCAA
>JBFYPU010000207.1:0-34116 GCA_041303175.1 Crocinitomicaceae bacterium
CATTATTGCTCGTCAAATTCAATTGAGCGTGTTTTTGGATCAGTCGATAAGTTTCGCAGATAAGTTGCAAACGGAATTCAAAGCAATCGGTCGCTTCGATCGTGGGGTGAAACAAGCCGGATTTTTGGTGCTTTACAAAACGACCATGCCAAGTGTGTTAATCGAAACGGGCTTTCTCACTAATCCTAGTGAAGAGAAGTTTTTAGCGGACACTGCGCATCAAAAGGAAATGGCAAATGCTATGTTCACAGCTTTCAAGAAATATAAAAATGAGTTGGAAGGAGTAGAAGAACAAGTGGAGTCAACTGATCCGGCCCCTAATCCAACCACAAACAAGCCGACGCAAGTTATCAACAACAAAACGACTGACAAGAAGGATGTCGTGATTTTCAGAGTGCAAGTTGAAACCGCAACCGAACCCATCGCCTTAACCGATAAAAAATTCAAAGGAAATGCGGTGTTCGAGTATTTTCACGGTGGGTTGTATAAGTATACCTTTGGTACATTTGAGGGCGATTCAAAGGCGGCAACGGATTATCAAAACAAATTAAGGGAGCAGGGTTATCCACACGCTTTTGTTGTCGCGTTTCTCAATGGAGAACGAATTAATTTGCAAAAAGCTGTTATCTTAGCAGAAAAATAGTTCAATGAAGTTTTCGAAGGAGATCATTACAGGGATTACGACAATTGGAGCGATCGGTTTATTGGTTGTTGGTGTCAATTTTTTGAAAGGAAATAGCTTCTTCGGTGGCGATGATGTGTATTATGCCTATTTCCCAACTTCTGGGGGTGTGACGGGTGCTACATCCGTGTACGTCGATGGTGTTGAAATCGGAAAAGTACTTGAAGTAACGTATGTCGGAGGAACGGACTCGTTGAAGCGCGTTAAAATGAAGTTCAACGTGCAATTGGAGAACTTCAAAATCCCGCGAGGATCAAAACTTGAGGCAGGCGGTATCGACTTGTTCTCAAAAGGAATCATCATTTCGGTAAATCAGGATCTCTCAAAAGGATACTACCCTTCAGGAAGTTCGCTTCAAGGAACAGTTTCGGTTGATCCAATTTCACAAGTGAAAGCCTATGCCGATCCAATCACACAGAAATTGCAAGTAATGCTTGGAAGTGTTGATAAAATGGTGAATGGGATTTCCGCATTTTGGGATGAAACCGCAACATCAGAAATTGAGGCGAGTATGCGAGAGGTGAAAATTGCCATCAAAAATTTTGGCGATGCAGCAACACAGATTCAAGCGCTAGTGGGGGATGAACGGGTGAAAATTTCACGCATCATGAGCAACGTGCAATCCATTACCGAAACATTGAAGGAAAGCGACGCCGAAGTAAAACACATTCTTGGAAACGTTAAAACAGTTACGGATGACATGGTGACCATGGATTTCAAAGGAGTGATGGGCGATGCGCAGAAAACCTTGCAGTCCGTGAACGATGTTCTTGAAGCTGCTACAACTGGAAATGGAACGTTGGCGAAATTGGTCAACGATGAGGCACTCTACAATGAATTGGTGCAAACGAACGAAGACCTACAAACCTTGTTAACGGATCTTAAGTTGCATCCGGAACGTTACATCCATTTCTCGGTGATGGGCGCCAAAACGAAAGGAGCCACGCTTACTCCAGAAGAAGAAAAACAACTTCGTAAACTCTTGAAGGACGCTAACCCATAATTTTCATTCCATGCTGTCAATTTCCGTATTTGCGATAATCTCTCTAGCAGGATTTGGATTCTTTGCTTGGAACATGCTCAAAATTCGCTCGAACATTGGTTTGGGTAGAGATCTAGATCGATCGGATCGGAAGAGCGATCGTTGGAAAACAATGGCCTTGGTTGCTCTTGGTCAAAAGAAAATGTTCACGAGACCCATTCCTGCACTCCTGCATTTATGTATCTACGCGGCGTTTGTGATCACCCAAATTGAATTGATCGAAATCATTGTGGATGGACTTTCTGGAGAACACCGAATTTTCAGAGAAGCATTAGGAGGATTTTACGCCTTTATAATCAGTTTCATCGAGATCTTATCGCTTTTGGCCCTCATCGCCACAATTATTTTCTTAGCGCGAAGAAACCTCTTGAAACTTCCTCGTTTCAATATGGCTGAAATGAAGGGCTGGCCAAAAATGGATGCGAACATGATTCTTTTCATGGAAATTGTTCTCGTGTGCTGCATTTTTACCATGAACGGAGCCGATGAAGTACTCTATTCTCGTGGCATTTCTCACGCAGCCGATTTAAGAGACAGCTCACTTGGTTTTTCGATCAGTAGTTTCTTGGGGCCGCTTTTGTTCGATGGACTGAATGATGGCACACTTCATACCTTGGAGCGTATCGGATGGTGGGGACACATTGCAATGGTCTTCGCATTTTTGAACTATTTGCCTTACTCAAAACATTTGCACATTTTATTTGCTTTTCCAAATACATACTATTCCAATTTGGAGGCAAAAGGCCGTTTCACAAACATGGAGGCGGTTACGAATGAAGTGAAGTTGATGATGGATCCATCTGCTGATCCTTATGCTGCTCCCGCTGAGGGTGCTGCTGAACCGCAACGATTTGGGGCGAAGGACGCAACTGATTTGACGTGGAAAAATTTGATGGATAGCTATTCCTGCACTGAATGCGGGAGATGCACATCGTCTTGTCCAGCCAATATTACAGGGAAATTATTATCTCCTCGAAAAATCATGATGGACACCCGTGACCGGATTGAGGAGATTGGAAACAATATTCGCAAACACGGAAAGGAATACGATGATGGTAAAAGTCTGTTAGGCGATTACATCACGGAGGAAGAAATTTGGGCGTGCACTTCGTGTAATGCCTGCGTTCAGGAATGTCCAGTAAACATTGATCCGCTGTCAATTATTGTGGATTTACGCCGCTACTTGGTCATGGAGGAATCCAAAATGCCTACAGAACTCGCGGGAATGCTCACGAACATAGAAAATAACGGAGCGCCATGGCAGTTTAGTCCTGCGGATCGCTTAAATTGGAAAGACGAAGCATAATGGAAAATCAACTGGATAAATTGATTGCAATGCAAGTTGATGGGGAAGCGATTTCGCCCATTTTGCCAGAGCACATCAAGAATTATTTGATCGACATTGATGGAACAGTTACGGATGACATTCCGAATGAGGAGCCAGAGCGAATGGTGACGTGTTTGCCGTTTCCTGACGCATTGAAAACATTGAACGAGTGGTTTGATCAAGGTCACATCATTACGTTTTTTACCTCGCGTATTGAGGAACACCGCGTGGTGACTGAAAATTGGCTACGCGAACACGGATTCAAGTACCACGGATTGTTGATGGGAAAACCACGTGGAGGGAATTATCATTGGATCGATAACCACATGGTGAGAGCAACCCGCTACGATGGGAAATTTACCCATTTGATACAAAAAGAAGTGAATATTCAAGTTTTTGAAGAGTAGGATTATGAGTTTGCACGTACCGACAATGGCCGAAAAAATGGCAAATGGAGAATCACCTGAAATTCTTTTTTGGGTTGGATGCTCTGGAAGTTTTGATGATCGCGCGAAAAAGATCACAAAGGCTTTGGTGAAAATTTTAAACGAATGCAAGGTCGATTTTGCGGTTCTTGGAACGGAAGAAAACTGTTCAGGTGATCCTGCAAAACGTGCTGGGAATGAATTCACGTTTCAAATGCAAGCGATGATGAACATACAAGTATTGGACGGCTACGAGGTTAAGAAGATCGTTACGGCTTGTCCTCACTGCTTCAATACCTTGAAAAATGAATACCCTGAGCTGGGCGGAAATTACGAAGTGGTTCACCACACGCAACTTATTCAAGAGCTGATCAATCAAGGGAAATTGGCGTTGAAAGATGGAGGAACATTCAAAGGAAAGAAAATCACGTTTCATGATCCATGTTACCTCGGCCGCGCGAATGATGTATATGATGCACCACGTGAGTTGATTGAAAAATTGGATGGTGAACTCGTGGAAATGAAACGCTGTAAGACCAAAGGATTGTGTTGTGGTGCGGGTGGCGCACAAATGTTCAAAGAAGCCGAAAAGGGAAATAAGGAAATCAACGTAGAACGTACAGAAGATGCGCTCGAAACGAAGGCGGATATCATCGCGACGGGCTGTCCTTTCTGTAACACGATGATGACGGATGGTTTGAAAAATTTCAACAAAGAAAACGAAATTCAGGTGCTTGATGTGGCTGAATTGATCGCAAACGCAGCTGATTTGTAATGGGGTTTTCCAATCTTTCACCTAGATCAAAAGTGTGGGTCTACAAATCCAACCGTGAGTTGTCTCCAGCAGAACAAGCATTTATTCGTGAAGAATTGAATCTGTTTATTCCGCAATGGGCCTCACACGGCAATCAATTGTTTGGTGGGGCAGAAGTCGTCGAAAATTGGTTTGTTGTCCTTGCCGTAGATGAAACAAAATCCATGGCGTCTGGGTGTTCTATAGATTCGTCGGTGCAATTCATGAAGGCTGTTGGAAAGGAGTTGAATATCGATTTCTTCAATCGGATGCATGTTTTGATTTCCAAAGGTGACGAGAAGAAAGAGGTGCATTTTTCAGATGTGGGAACTTATTCAGAATGGAAAATCTTCAATCCACTCATCTCAACTCTCGCTGAATTCAACACAAGCTGGTTAGTACCAATCTCTGAGAGTCAGTTCGCTTGATCTGATTCATCCTCTTTTTTATTGTCTAAGCGAATTCCTGCGACAACCTTCAAGGAATAAAATGTTTGATTGTATCGCATCTCTTGAAAGCGAATCGACTTCACATCAAAATCTGTCACAAACCATACAAAATACTCAGGTTTCGAATAGCCAGCAATAAACCGTAAATCGAGACGAGGAGCCAAGCCAATTAAGCCGCGTGAGGTTTGTCCAGCTGTGTATATTTTCGATTGAACAACAGCCCCAAGTCCACCAAAAGCTGAAAATTGCCAGTGATTGATTCGCCCAACATATGCGTAGCCAGGCACCACGCCGATGTCCACCGCCGCAATCGTATGTGCAGATGATTTGGTTTGTGTGGTGTCTATCAACTCAACAGGCGCAAGGGCCTTTGCTTCATTACTGATTCCAAAAAAATTCACCGTACCTTTTAAATACCATGTTTTTTCAGCCTCGTTATAATGTCCAACTTTACCAAGAACAGCTGGCATTTTGAAATGTTTATTCTGAAAATACCAAACATTCGTCGAAAAGCTTACAGCACGCGTTGTTGGGCGTATAAGATTGGGAGTCAACGTATTCAATGTATCGTTCCATTGATTCGCGTCCACAATCGAATAGCCATAATAGTTGCGTCCATCAATGTCCCAAAAGGTTTTTTTGAAGTTGAATGTTAATCCCAAATCCGTAATCTGGGAATTGCCAAACCGGCTTTTCGGACGCAGTGTACCGGGCAGACCAAATCCGATGCGCAGTGAAAACCATTTATACATCACACCAAGTCCGAGACTCAGCTTAAGGTTGTGCTTATACTTGAGCTTCTCCTGTCCTTCATTAAAATCATCCCTTAAGGTAAATGGAGCGGCATTGAAACCGAGATCACTAAAGAGAATTACGCGGTCTTTGTAGAGCGAGTAGGGCAGCGTGTCTGATAATTCTTGCGCAACTAGTTTACTGCAAAAAATCACTGGGAGTAGGAGAATTATCCAAATTTTCATCGACCACAAATGTACTGAAAAGGCAGTTGTGTTGAAAGCAGCACTCATTATTTCATTACCGCGAACGTCAAAATGAAAAAACGGCGTATTTTTGCACCTCATTGCGATCCATGAAAAAACTGTATAAATTTCTTCTCAATAAACTGCCACGTCCTTTGTTGATTCGCTTGAGCTATCCGTTCAAGAAGGTTGCGCCAATTTTATACAAGGGAAACAATGTGGAATGCCCCGTGTGTGACCGCTCATTTCGGAAATTTTTATCCTACGGATCCGAGGTGGCTCACCGTGAAAATGTTCTCTGTCCCTATGATTTAACTTTAGAACGGCATCGCTTAATGTGGTTGTATCTAAAAAATCATTCAGACTTCTTTACCGTAGAAAAACTGAATGTCTTGCATATTGCGCCCGAACAGTGTTTTCATAAACGTTTCAAAGAGCAAGAAAATTTGAATTATCTGACGGGAGATCTTGTGTCACCAATAGCAGATATGCACTTCGATTTACACGCTATTCCTTTGGAAAACAATCGGTTTGATGTTATTTTTTGCAACCATGTAATGGAACACGTGGACGATCCCATTCAATGTATGAGTGAACTTTATCGCGTTATGAAACCGGGCGGTTGGGGAATTTTGCAAGTTCCTCAAGATTTTAGCCGTGACACAACGTATGAAGACGCTTCAATTATCTCTCCTGCCGAAAGAGAAAAACACTTTTGGCAGAAGGATCATGTGCGCCTTTTTGGGTTAGATTATCCAGATTGGTTGCGAAAAGGAGGGTTCCATGTTGAAGAGTTCGATATGAATGACTTTTACTCCGAAGAGATTCAAGATCGCTACCGTCTAGGAAAAGGCGAAATCCTATATATTGTCTCGAAATAAGTGCCCGAAGAATTTCTGTGATCGTTTCTCCAAACTTAACATCCTATTCTGATAGTTTTTTGATAACCAGTGAACTAGTATTGCACATTTTGTGAATAATTTATTAATTCATAGGCTGTAGGAATCAAAGATTTGGCGTACATTCGAGTTATATATTTAACTATTATTAACTCTTACTACACAAACTAATGAGAAAAAACAGCATTCTGTTGTGTACACTTCTCAGCTCAGCAACTGCCTTTTCGCAGGAAGTGATTTCATCTACGGGGGATACCTATTCCAACGCAAATGGAATCATTAGCTTTACAGTTGGCGAAGTGATCATCAACACAGGAACCGATGGAACCAACATCTTGACACAAGGTTTTCATCAAACAAACTGGACATTCGTTGGTTTGGAGGATTTTTCTCCGAGCTATGAAGTCTCGGTTTTTCCAAATCCATCAACAAATGCGCTAACCATTAAAACATCTGAATTTGATGGTGTTAGCTACAATTTGTATGATGCGCTTGGACGAATTGTGCTCCAAAATAAACTTTCAGGAGCAGAAACAATGGTAGAAGTGAGTGACCTACCTACGGGAAGCTACTCGCTTACACTCGTGTCAAACAATGAAAACCTCAAAACATTTAAACTAATCAAAAACTAAACTACGATGAAAAGAATTTTATTATCTGTGGTTGCCCTTTCGTTGGCAATTACTTCTTTTGGTCAAGCACCAGAAGGATTTAAATACCAAGCTGTTGTGCGTGATGCCAGCAGCTCAATCCTCACGAATCAAGCTGTTGGGATCAGAATGACGATCCTTCAAGGATCCGCTGCTGGAACATCTGTTTATTCAGAAACGTTCGCTTCAACTACCAACGATTTTGGTTTGGTGAACTTGGATCTCGGTTCTGGAACAGTAGTAAGTGGTGTGTTCGCAAACATTGATTGGGCTGCAGGTCCATACTTTATTGAAACAGCTGCGGATGTTACCGGAGGTGCGAGTTACGTAGTTATGGGAACTAGCCAAATGATGAGTGTTCCTTATGCGTTGTATGCTAAAACTTCAGGAAACGGTCAAGGACCAGTGGGACCACAAGGACCAGTGGGACCACAAGGACCAGCAGGAAATGATGGTGCTCCAGGTGCTCAAGGACCAGCAGGAAACGACGGTGCAACAGGACCGGCAGGACCAGCGGGAGCAACAGGAGCAACAGGTTTAACAGGACCAGCAGGACTAATGGGACCAATAGGATTGACAGGACCAGCAGGACCAGCAGGTGCAACAGGACCAACAGGAGCTACGGGAGCAACAGGTTTAACAGGACCAGCAGGAGCAACAGGACCAGCGGGACCAGCAGGACCTACGGGCGCAACAGGTTTAACAGGACCAGCCGGTGCAGATGGAGCAGCGGGTGCAACAGGACCAGCGGGACCTACGGGAGCAACAGGTTTAACAGGACCAGCCGGTGCGGATGGAGCAGCGGGTGCAACAGGACCAGCGGGTGCAACAGGACCAGCGGGACCAGCAGGACCAACAGGTGTTGCGGGACCAGCAGGTGCAACAGGGCCAGCAGGTGCTACAGGACCAGCAGGTTCAGCAAATATTACAGGTACAACAAACTACCTTGTGAAATTTACAGCAGCGACAACTGGTGGTAACTCACTTCTTCAAGATAACGGTACAAGCATGTCCGTGAATGCAACTCCTACTGTTTCAACTACGATGTATATCTATAAAAGTCAATTGACAGTTAATGGAGACGGACAAAGCACCTTATATGGTTACCGTACGCGTGATTCTCAAAATGACGGTACTGCTTACGGCGTTAATACGACAAATCGCGGTGTAAACGGATACAACTTCTGGGGTGACGTGTATACATTCGGTGTTACTGGATACAGCTACAATGATTACAACCGTACTGGTGGTGTGCTTGGTGCTGAACAAGGTGGAACATACTGGGGATCTTTGGGTTACAGAAGCTCTGCACTTTTGAATTATGGTGTTTACGGTTCATCTGGATACACTTCTGGTACAGGTTTCTTGCCAACATCTGACGTTGCAGGAATTGGCGGTGGATTTTACGGTTCATTGATCGGTTCAACTAGTTCTGGTAAAGTAATCGGTTCGATGAATACAGGTGAATTGTTTGCAGCTTACAATGTTGGAAATACATACACAGTTGGTAAAAACGTAGAACTCGTTGGAAACGCAGACGATTCTAAAACTGCTGTTTACGCTGTTTCTAGCACGAAATCAACTATCTACACACAAGGTGTTGCGCAATTGGTAAATGGTACAGCGGTAATTCCATTTGATGCTGAGTACATCTCATTGCTTGGTGAAAACCCAGTAGTGACAGTTACGCCTAACGGAAATTGCAATGGTGTTTACATCGCTTCTGTTGATAAAAATGGATTCACAGTGAAAGAAATGAATGGTGGTACAAATACCGTAGCTATTTCATGGATCTCTGTTGGAACACGTATCGACAATAAAATGGAACGCGCTACTGAAATGGTAAGTGCGCCTGGTTTCAACCGTAACGTACAACAAGTATTGTTTGATGACGGAAACACAGAAGGTAAAGGTTCAGGAATCTGGTGGGATGGAACGAACATCCAATTTGGAACACTTCCTACTCACTTGACTGAAGTTAAGCGTTCTGCTGAGTAATTAGCGTGGCTATTTAATCAGTTCTATTAATTTTAAAAGGGTCTAAGCAATTAGACCCTTTTTTTTGACGCATGAACTATATTCTCACCTTCCTGTTTCTAACGATTGTGAATCATGGGTATTCTCAAGTTCACGATTCTCTGCGGATTCATTTTTTCAAAGAAATTGTTTCAACCCTCGCAAGCGATTCAATGAAAGGCAGAGCTGTGGGGTCAATTGAGGAGAAACTGGCGCTCACCTATATCACCGAATGTGTTCAGTCGAATACAGGGCGCAAACTAAAACACCGCGAATTCGAGTTTCTAACCGAGGATTCAACACTTTTGCAATACACAAATGCCTATTTGTTTCTAAACAATCACAAGAAGAAGACCATTCTTATGAGTGCGCACTACGATCATATCGGAATGGGAGGAAAGCTCTCCATGAGCAGAAAAACCGATGTTGTGCACAATGGAGCCGATGATAACGCATCTGGCGTGGCGATGGTGTTAGGATTGTTGGATGTGTTTTCGAAAGATAAAACGAGTGAAGTGAATTATCTCTTCGCTTTCTATTCCGCGCATGAAGTAGGTTTATTCGGTCCCGAAGACTTTGCCGAATTTTGCTTGAATAAACGCAAATTCAAAACCATTTCAACCGTAATCAATTTTGATATGGTTGGACGGTTGAATCCGGAGTTGAGACAACTGTTTTTTATGTGCTCCGACTCACTCTCGGGTAAATTCACGGAATCGGCAGGTTTCTCAACCAACCTTGAACTGCGTGAAAGAGATCAAGAAAAATTGCTGCAACTGGATACGCGCCCCTTCTACTTAAAAGAGATTGATTGCGTGAGTCTTTCAACAGGTTCACACATCGACTACCATACCGTAACGGATGATGAACGCTATATCAATTACATCGGCATGATTGACGTGTTCAATTTTGTTCGTGACTTGATCCGAAATTGGTGATTCTTGCAGAAATTGAACGTTTTTTTTCACAAATTCGATTTTTTTATCTGATCAAAACCTTCGATTCGGCTCACTCCTGAAATGCCCTAAAATCAACGAATAATAACCAGGAAGCACACATTACTCGATGAAAGTGGTACTTTGGTAAATGTTAAAATTGCGTTATTTTCTATGTACGCATACTAAATTGAAACGTTTGGCGTTTTTATTGTAACGAAGTCAACAAGGCGGAGTTATAGAACAAAGCCTGCAAGCTTTTAAACCAAACTAGAATTAAAAACCAGAACCATGGCAGTGAACCCCATTTATCACCAGACCAACACAACGCTTCTGCAAGAGCGCGATTGGATCTCGGAAGCAAAGAAGGATCCGGAGCGATTCGGTCCACTGTACACGAAGTATCACGAACAGATATTTCGGTACGTCTATCAACGGATGGACGATCAAGAACAAGCGTTCGATGTGACGTCACAAGTCTTCATCAAAGCGCTCAGTAACTTGCACAAGTATGAATTTAGAGGTGTGCCTTTTTCATCTTGGCTGTATCGAATTGCTAAAAGCGAACTTTACCAGAATTTTCGCGATCGAAAAGCAAAACGTACCGTCAATGTTGATTCAGTCCACCTCGCAGACATGATCGAAGAATTCGATGAAGTGGATCATACAGCAGACAAAAACAAGCTCTTTAAGTGCTTGGGTCAGCTCAAAGAACCAGACCTTCAGTTGATTGAGCTTCGGTATTTTGAAAAACGATCGTATAAGGAAATTGGCGAAATTCTGGAGGTAACAGAAAACAATGCCAAGGTGAAAACCTTTCGAGCGTTGGAAAAACTGAAAAAACAATTTTTGAAATAAATACGCGATGAAAAATACACACACCACTTTGGACCGAGAACCACTGAGTTCTGAAGCGATTCGAGATCGGCAAAATTTCAACTATGTATTGAAGGAGCACGTCTCAGCAAGAATCCCACTTTGGAAATCAGCTTGGTTCTACGGCCCAGTTGGAATTGCAATGGTAACAATGGTCGTATCGGCCGTAAGAATGAACCCCAAAAATGATCAATATGATGAAAATTCTACACTAAGTAAAAACATGTTAAGTTCCGAGCCAATTCAACTCTCAAAACACACTGTTTTAAGCAGTGATATGAGCATTGATGAACCTAGTGAAGTTAAGAAATACGAGAAATCGTCTGTGAAATCCACGAAGTCAGCGAACGATGTGAATCCCACGTCGAATGTGATCGAAGAAAATACTGCATTGAAACCAGAAGTATTTGCCCCAGAAAAAAAGATTATCGATCCAGTTCACGTAAGAAAAGAAACGACTAAAGTAGTCACTGTAAACACAATGCCTAGTATCGCAGGTGTGTTTACAGGTCGAATTTCGGTTAACGAAATGTGCCGATCCGGGAAAATTGATTGTAACAACGAGTTCGAGGTAATTGCCTATACCATTCAATACGATAATGGCGTTGAAACGACTATTGAACGGCTTGAAGGAAATTCGATTCCAAGTAATTTATGCGCGTACTTGAAACGATTTAATGTCGGAAGCCCTGTGTTTATTACAAATATCGTTGCAGCTGATGATCAAGGAAATGTGAAGCGTTTACCGTCTATGAGCATCGAACCAACGTTCTAATTTAAGTGCAGTTTGTTGCTTATTTGTACGGATTCTTCATTAACAATATAATTTTAATAAAATATTAATATAGTTGTTTGGTAAAAAGTTGAAACATGCGTACTTTCGTATCTATTATACACTAGAATTTATTCGGTTTAAAACGGAACGATGAAATTATTAACAAGTCTAGTACTACTCTTCCTAACTATCCATAGTTATGCTCAGCATACGAATTTCAATACGCAGCGCAACTGGTCGTTGAACAAAAAAGAGATTCTTTTTGGTGGCGGTGCAACTCAATTTTTGGGCGATTTGGGTGGAAGAGACCAAATTGGTAAGGATTATAGCCTCATGGATTTGGACATGCCATCTACAAGCTGGAATGGAATGGCGGGGTATCGATTCAGATTTCACCCCTACTGGTCCACATCTAGTGTTGTAAACGTCGGAATGTTGCGAGGAAATGACGCGCTTACAAATGAGGTAATTCGCGAATCAAGAAATCTACACTTTCGATCGATAACGATAGGTTTTGAACAACGTCTTGAGATGATCATTCTTGCAAATGAAAAATTCGGCGCGCGTTATCGAATCCCAGGAATGAAGGGAATGAAAAATCACAACGAGCAAGTGTATTTGTTTACAGGAGCTGGGGTAACGTATTTCAACCCTAAAGCAATGTACAACGGGAGCTGGACTGCTCTGCGTCCGCTCAGAACAGAAGGTCAAGGTTTGGCAACAGGTCCAGATGAATACCTTCCAGTTACCGCAACCATTCCTTTCGGAATCGGTCTGCGAATGGGTATTGGACGAATGTGGAGAGTCGGTATTGAAGCAACGTATGTGAAAACATTCTCAGATTATATTGACGATGTCAGCGGTGTTTACTATGATCCAAATGAATTGGCTTCACAAGTAAGTCTGACATCAGCGTATTTGTCAAACCCTGCGCAGGTAAACACTTCATGGTTCGGGGCAGGTCAACAACGAGGAGACAAACAAAAAGATGCGTACTTCTACCTAAATGTAGTGTTCGCTCGAAATCTTACTTACAAGGATTATGCGCAAGCACGTAGAGCTCCAAAATGGAAAGGACGCTACAAATTCTAATTGTTAATATGTTTTGATATTTAGGAATGGGGTAGCTGCGGTTACCCCATTTTCGTTTTTACCTTTGCCAAAACCTCGGTATGTACAAAGTTATTCGTTCCATCCTCTTTTTATTTGACCCGGAAAAAGTACATTATTTCACCATGAAAATGATGCACATTACCCTGAAGATTCCAGGGATGAAAGCGCTTTGGTCGAAATTATATGTAGTTCAAAATCCAGTGCTTAAACGCGAACTTTTCGGACTAAGCTTCGATAATCCAATTGGTCTTGCTGCGGGGTTCGATAAAAATGCAACGATGTACAATGACTTGGCATATTGCGGCTTTGGTTTCATTGAAATTGGAACAGTTACGCCGCTCGGACAAGAAGGCAATCCGAAGCCACGCTTGTTTCGTCTCAAACGGGATAGTGGGATCATTAATCGTATGGGTTTCAACAACGATGGCGTTGATGCCGCAGTTGAGCAGTTGAAAATGCGCAAAACAAAATTAATTATTGGCGGAAACATTGGGAAAAATAAACTTACACCCAATGAAGAGGCGACGAGCGATTATGTGATTGCCTTTGAAAAACTGTTTCCACATGTCGATTATTTTGTGGTGAACGTGTCTTCTCCGAATACGCCCGATTTGCGTTCGCTCCAAGAAAAAGAACCACTAACGAAATTATTGCAAACGCTCCAAGATTTGAACGCAAAAAAGGAAAGTCGTAAACCGATTCTTTTGAAAATTGCTCCTGACCTCACCAATGAACAGTTGGACGACATCATTGAAATTGTGATGGACGTAAATCTCGATGGCGTGATTGCTACCAACACCACAATCAGTCGTGAAGGATTACAAACAGATTCAAAAACAGTGAGCGAAATTGGAGCCGGTGGACTCTCCGGAAAACCTGTTCGAAATCGCTCTACGGAGGTCATTAATTACCTTTCGTCGAAATCAAATAAGGCGTTCCCAATCATTGGGGTGGGTGGGATTCATTCGGCAGAAGATGCAATCGAAAAATTGGAGGCTGGTGCAGATCTTTTACAGGTCTACACGGGCTTCATCTATGAAGGACCAAGTTTGGTGAAACGAATCAATCGTGCGTTGGTGAATCGCGCCTAGTTTGAGTGAAAAACAGTATTTTTAAGCATGGAAAAAGTTTTCATTACAGAATGTCCGCGTGATGCCATGCAAGGGATTCACGATTTTATTCCCACGCAGCAGAAAATAGAGTACATCAATTCAATTTTGACCTGTGGCTTTGACACGGTTGATTTTGGCAGTTTTGTTTCTCCCAAAGCGATTCCGCAAATGAGAGACACGGCGGAGGTGCTCAATGGATTGATCGATTCACCGAGTAAATTACTGGCAATCGTGGCCAATGAACGAGGCGCAGAAGATGCCGCACATTTCGAACGGATTCACTACCTCGGTTATCCTTTTTCCGTCTCGGAGGAATTTCAAAAACGCAATACGAATGCGACGATAGAAGAGTCATTGTCGCGCGTAGAAAAAATCCAAGAAATTGCACGTAAAAACAATAAGGAATTGGTCTTATACCTCTCAATGGGTTTTGGAAATCCGTATGGTGAGGCCTGGAGTCCTGACCTCGTTACGTCATGGTGTGAAAAATTGTATACAAAACTTGACGTCAAATTTCAAGCACTTTCCGATACAATCGGCATAGGCAATCCAGAAATTGTATCCTCTTTATTCTCAACATTGATTCCAAGTTTGGACAAGGTGCAGTTCGGTGCTCATTTACACACGTTGCCCGAGAACGCACAGTTCTTAGTTGAAGCGGCATATAACGAGGGGTGCAGACATTTTGATGGCGCAATTAAAGGACTTGGAGGCTGTCCAATGGCCAAGGATGACCTCACGGGAAATATGCCAACCGAAAGAATGGTCGCGTGGTTCGATGAAAAGGGAATCGAGACGGGAATTGATGCGGATGCCTTCGTGAAATCGATGAATATGGCTCTGACTGTCTTCCCGTAACGTTTGAATAATTCTGAATTATAGAAGTATGAAAAAATGTGTAGCATTCGTTGCAATTTTAATGTTGCTCTTAGCATGTGGAGCAGACCCAGTGGGAAAAGAGAAAAAAGTAGCCGATAAATTTGAGGATACCCGTACTACTTTCGATGAAAAGGAGTTCAAAAATCCAATTCATGTTGAGCTGCTGAGAGAGTTGAATATCTGTGAGTTTATGTCACCCGACTCAACATACTTTGCAACGTGTACACCGGATAATTTTCGAATCATCGAGTACAAATCAAAAGGTTCTGTGCGTGATGCCTTTATTCTTCAAATGAAGGCTGGGATTTTCCCGAAGGATCAAGAAGTGCCGCTTCCTCCAATTCGACATTTAATTGTCTTTGAACGTGAAGGGGGAAAACTTGTGCGCGTTGGTGGTTTTAGAGGTGATCTTATCGAAATGCGAAAGTCTGATTCTGGAGGAAAGGATTTGTTGGTGGGTTTATATGATTCGGACGATGCGACGTTGTTTCAGTGCCTGTTCAAATGGAATGGAAAAAAATATGAATTTGATTGCATCGAACGGTTGGATTATGGAGATGGGTTGCGCGTGTTTGCTAAAACATTGTCTGAAAAAGAGCGGACAGAGTTGACGCAGCAAATTTTTAATCAATTGAAGGATAAATCGTTGATTTTCTGATGCGTGGAAACGTTTTCTTGCTTTTACTGCTCCTCGCCAGCTGTACATCGTCTGCTCGTATGCGTCCAATTTCCTACGATTATTTGCTCAATGATGGCAATAGTAAGGTGTGGATGATCAATGAAATGAGTATTGATAAAACGAATATTGCACCGAGAATCGACACACAAAAGGAACTGCTTATTTTCTATAGTGATGGGCATTTTCAGTACATTCCCGTTCAGGAATTGGGACACAAAAAGGGTAGTGTAGGATCCTATTTTTTGGATTCTGAAGAGAAAACCCTTAAATTATATTTCAAAGAGGATATTTGGCATTTTAAATTGAATCAAATCACTGAAGAAGTCATTTACATGTCACCAATGCCGGATTCCAAGGTCGAATTCTCAATGGAAATTGTTCCACTCAAACAACTCTTTTTCGAGGACTAGTGCTTAATAAATGATCGTGTAATCCTTCCTGCATCGGTATGTATTTGAACCAAATACGATCCAGCACTTAGAGACGCTACGTTGATTTCAGAGCTCACTGATTGCAACAACACCTGCCCGCTGTAGGATACGACTGTTAATCCTTGAATGTTTTCGCCTTCTACCTTCAAGGTTTCAGAAGTAGGATTTGGATACATGACCACGGAAATATCAGCAAGCTCATTCAAACCCACAGGATTTTCAATCTCTGCACGAATGTCATCAATGAATAGGACAAAACCGTTGTTCGTTTTGTTCACAAAAGCAACATAGATCGTTTGATTTGCAAAGCCATTTGAGCTTAAATTAACACTTCTTGATGTCCACTCGAAATTTTCTTCTTGAATAAGTCCAACCGTCTCTGTAAAACTTGCGAGTTGATTATCCGTCGTTGAAACCAAAACGGTGTAGTCATCAGGATAGCTCGGATCAAATGATTTTGCTTCCCAATAAATGAAATTCCCAAATGATCCAAGGGTAAGGGCTGGAGTAATCAACCATCTATTGGCAATACCTGTAGGTTCAAAATAAGAGGTAGACCCCATGACCGTATCGTTGGAATTTTCTGGGTCAATCACTTGTGTCCATGCTTCACTGTATTGCGAAGTTGCTGCATTCGGGGTAAATCCATCGTTGTCTACAATTGTAAACGTGACAGGTGCACCTGATTGAAAATCTTCGTTCAATATTTCTATTTGCGCGAACAACCCAAGTGTGTTGAGGGCGAAAAGTCCGATGAGAAAGCGTTTATTCATAGCGTAAAAGTACTATTTTGTAGGTTAGTGTGCGAGGGTGATCAGGATTTCTTTAAATTCTTCATAGAACACATCAAAGGCAATAACCTTTTCTCGTAAAAATTTCCGAATGGCGGGTAAATCAGCATCATTAAAAAAATTGAGTTGATCCGTTTGCCAATAAACACGTGAAATGGTGCGTCCTGCAAATTCCCGATTGTATTCCGACCATTCTGTTGCTTCACCCATTTCATCTTCCAAAACCCGACGCAATTCGGTCATTTGTTCCCATAAAATAGAACGAATGCCATCGTCTTTAGGTTGAATATCTAGAGCGAAAATTGTGGATTTACCGTTCGTTTCCATCCGAACATAAACGTCTTTTACCCCAGTAGGATAATTGATCCAATTCATGCGACGTCCCGAAGATGATCTCACGTTGCGCATTTCGTTCTGAAATTCCGTCCAAAATTCACTGTTGCGGGTCTTGAGTTCTTCCTTTGAAATCATGTTCACAAAGTTGGCGAGTTTTTCCGTTTGATTCTAATTTTTAGCCTTTTTTGTCAATTTGTTACTTTTGTTACAGTCCGTGCTTGCTAAAACGGGTACCTTCACAAAAAAAAATAGAAAAATGATACGATCTCTTTTATTTATTGGTGTCTTGTTGTTGGCATCATGTTCAGAATCTCAGGTTGAAAATGTAGCGGAAAAAGGTGGGCATCAAGTCGTGAATGCGGAAGTGTTTAAGAAGCTGCTTGATGAGGAAGGAATTCAGCTTGTAGATGTTAGAACGGCTGATGAATTCAGTGGTGGATCAATAGGGGATGCCGTGAATATTGATTTTTTATCTGCGGATTTCAAAGCAGAAATTGGAGCGTTGGACAAGTCTAAGAAAACCTTGATCTTCTGTCAAGCTGGAGGTCGAAGTGGCAAAGCAGGCGCAATCATGGAGGAACTGGGCTTCGAGACGGTCGTTGATCTCTCTGGTGGATATGGCGCATGGCCTCATAAATAAGAAGCTGATTGCTTGAGCAGGAGATGGCACGGTTATTGTTAATTTTTCGTTAACACCATCACCGCTCAGTATGAAACTACTTGCTACCATTTATCTCGCATTCGCATCGATTTTTGTTGCTGCACAATCGGATTCTGAGAAGTCGAGCTCGGAGGAAGTTGCCGAATTTACATCCTTACTCATTGATTACGAAGTGTTCGATGGGAAATTAGTTGCCCTCACCAAGCGAAAACGCGAGTATTTTGTCTATTTCACAAATACGAAAGGATTAGAGGTGTACCAAACCCTTGAGTTGAAATACCTTTCGGATTTGTTCGTGGATTGCATGGGAAACGTATATGTGACAACGATCGACAGTGCCTATCGACTTTCAGTTTCTGATTTCGTAAAGGTTGAAGAAGGATTGGATTTACCGACATACCGAAGTGCTATTCAGAATTGTGAAGCGATTTTTGATTATACGCTGGTTCGATCGGTTGAAGACAATATGCTCGTTATTGAGCCAATTGACGATGACGTTTATGCCAGTATGCCAGAATTGAATGTGATTCAGTACTTCTCACCTCAATATGAATACGCGCCTTTTGCAGATGGAAGTCAACGAATTTCTCGTCCTTCGGGTAGTTTAGATGGTCGCCTTCAAGTTGATCGAAATAATGCGTACATTCCTGCAACTAGTCAATCTAACAGCGACGGCTCTGTTTCAAATGTTCCAGTGCGAACTTCCGCTGACGTATTGCGTCAATCAACAAAAGCGAAATCTAGGGGTTATTCATATTCACCCAATTTTGTGAAGGTATTGCGCTCGGATGACTTAATCAGTTATAAGGTTGGCGATAGCTTATGGGTGATTGACAAAACGACCGGATCATTAGGCGTTTATTCAGATGATGGAATCCTCAACCGCTTCAGCAAGATAACTGGTTTTGAAGATTCGGATCGAATCGTCTATGATGCAGAACACGAAGCAGTCTATTTCGCACGGTATGAATCCCAAAATTTCTTATTGAATCAATTGAGTTCCGATGGTGAAGTACAGCCAATTATGACACTTGATTCCGTTTTGAAGTTTGAAAAAATCCTTGCAAATAACGGTTTCATTTATACCATTCGGTCGAAGGGTGCAGTGAAATCGATTTATCGAACCTCTTTGAAGCAACTCAACTAAACAACTTATCCAGTTGTGCGAAATAAACGCCGTTTAGTATGAACTTATGGCGTGGTTGTAAGCGAATTTAGGGGTTGAAACCGCTGTGAAATGACAAGTTGAACCCTATTCGGAATATTCGCGCTATCTTTGCGCATGAAATTTAATGAACTTAATCTATTGCCAGAGATTCTCAAGGCAGTAGAAGAAATGGGATACGAAACAGCTACTCCCATACAACAACAAGCCATTCCAGAGGCAATTCAAGGAAGAGACGTATTGGGATGCGCACAAACGGGAACGGGTAAAACCGCAGCGTTTTCGATTCCAATTCTGCAATTGATTCATCAAACACGATCAGACAAAGGACGAGCTCCAATTCGTTCGTTGATTTTAACGCCAACGCGTGAATTGGCTGCGCAAATCGGTGACAACATTCAACAATATGGCAAATTTTTGCCGTCAAAATATACGGTTATTTTTGGTGGAGTTGGTCAAGGTCCGCAAGTAAATCGAATTCGAAACGGCGTGGATATCTTGGTGGCAACACCTGGTCGATTGCTCGATTTGATGGATCAAGGACATATTTCGCTCAAACACGTTGAGTTTTTTGTGCTCGATGAAGCCGATCGTATGCTCGATATGGGATTCATTCATGACATCAAACGCATTCTTCCAAAGCTACCTGAGAAAAAGCAGACGATGTTTTTCTCGGCAACTATGCCTCCTGCGATCATTGATTTAACCAAAAAATTGCTTCACAATCCCGTGCACATTACGGTGGACGTTGTTTCTTCTGCTGCTACAACAGTCAAACAAGTCGCATATAACGTCTTGAAACCGGACAAAAAAGATTTGCTACTTCATTTATTGGAAAATCCTGAAATTGATTCAGCGTTGGTGTTCACACGAACAAAAAGAGGTGCGGATCGACTTTCAAAAGTCTTAGCGAAGGCAAGAATTACGGCTGCAGCAATTCATGGTGATAAGGCGCAAGGCCAGCGAGAGAAAGCCTTGCAAGGGTTTAAGGATGGGAAAATTCGAATTCTCGTGGCAACAGATATTGCAGCGCGTGGAATCGACATCGACTCCTTGGCGTATGTAATCAATTACGATATTCCAAACGAACCCGAAACGTATGTTCACCGAATAGGCCGCACAGGTCGTGCAGGTGCGGTTGGAAGTTCAATCTCACTGTGCGATTTGGATGAACGTCCATACGTAAAAAGCATAGAGAAATTGACGGGGACCAAAATTGCATTTATCGAAGATCATCCGTATCAAATTACAGATGCTGGAGTGAAAGAATACCGCGAAATGCAAGAAGGCTTTGCCAAGCAGAACGAAATTCAAATGCAAAAACGACGCGAAGCAAATAAACGTCGCCGCGAGGAAGGAAATGCTGGTGGAGCACCAAGAAATTCATCGCAAAGAAGAAGATAGACGCGGACTTTGACTATTTTTAATCACCTAAATAGTCATTGTATGCCAATTGCGTTTAAAGATCTTCCCGGTCCAAAAGGTTTGCCCCTAGTTGGAAGCGCATTCAGTATGGAATTGCCGAACATGCACAAGCAATTCGAGCAAATGGCGGAAACCTACGGTTCTGTCTACAAAATTAAGTTGGGGCCAGTTAAAATGGCAATCGTGTCCAATCCCAAAGTTGCCCAGTATATCCTCAAAGAACGGCCAGGTGGTTTCGTTCGCATGAAGAAACTGGATACGATTCTGCGAGAAGAAGGCGTACACGGTGTCTTTAATGCCGAGGGCGATGATTGGAAAATGCACCGAAGAATGGTCGCAAAAGGGCTCGATGTGAAACACCAAAAGGCATTTTTTGATAAAATGCAGGTCACGGTTGATCGACTCTATAAAAAATGGAAGTCGTATGCTGATTCTGGCGAAGCCTTTGATATTCAGCAAGATTTGTTGCGATTTACCGTAGATATTACATCCACATTGGCTTTCGGTATAGAAATGAATACCATTGAGGAAAAAGGAGGGGTTGTGCAAGATCACATGGAGAAAATTTTCCCGATGATTTTCAAGCGAATCAATGACCCAATTCAATGGCACAAGCTATATCGAACGAAAAAAGACCGTGAGTTTGACCGCGCACTCGATGCCATTCACGAACTTTCGAATGAGTGGATCAACGAAGGGAAACGGAAACTGCGTGAAAATCCGCACTTGAAGGAACATCCAACCAACTTCTTAGAGGCAATTTTGGCGGAAGCAGAGCACGAAGAGGAGTTTACGGATGAACATGTAAAAGGCAATTTGGTGACTGTATTGATGGCCGGAGAAGACACTACAGCGCACACGTTGGCGTGGACGATCTTTTTGTTAACCAAGTTTCCTGAACATCAAGCGAAGCTCATCGAGGAAATTGAAGCGAACATGGGTGATTTGAAAACCATCCAAGAATTTGACTCAGCCCAACATTTCAAGTTTATTGAGGCGGTTGCGAATGAAACCATGCGCCTGAAGCCCGTTGCACCACTGCTTTTATTTGAATCGTTGTCGGATGTCGAAATAGAAGGATATTTCTTTCCAAAAGGAACGAGAATTGTCGTGCATTCACGTCATGCTGCGATGCAAGATGAATATTTCACCGATGGGAAGTCGTTTTATCCAGAGCGTTGGATGAAGGAGTCGAAATGCCCAATGCACTCGATGGATGCATACATACCTTTTGGTGGTGGACCGCGTTTTTGCCCAGGTAAAAATTTGGCAATCCTAGAAATGAAATTGGTGTTGGCGATGCTTTTCAAAAATTTTGAAGTCGAAATGATCACACCGCATGACGAGATCCAAGAAATCATGGCGTTCACCATGATGGCATCCAGCTATAAAGTCAAACTAAAGAATCGCACGAAAGTTACCACGGTAGATGAGTTAATTCATTAACTTTGTTCGATATGGACGAAAGTAGCACAGTCGTGATGAATATTGGTACAAATCGAAAGGTTGTGCAGTCAGTAGCTGAACTTCAAATTGAGGATTGGAACGCTGTGGTTGACAACCGCAATTGCTACCTGTCGATTGAATATTTGACTGCACTAGAAAATGCCCTGAAGGATAAAATGGCGTTTCGATATGCAATTTCCTACGCGGAATCAGGTGAACCTGTGCTTGTAGCTGTTTATCAATTGGTGGTTTTTGTGGACAAACGCCGGCAGTATTCGAAGCATTTGTGCAAATTGTCTTACCACATTCACAAGAAAATTGCAGATGTATTTACCATCAATGTATTGGTGTGTGGCAATGTTTTCAGTGACGGTGAAAACGGTTTTTTGTGGAAGAATATTACTGCAGATCAAGCCATTGCCGAAGTGGGCGCCATGACGGAGGAACTGAAACAAGAAGAATCCATCAAGGAAAAATCGTCGATCACCCTTTTCAAAGAGTTTTGGCCGGTTTCTACCAAGTTTTCGGATCGTTTGAAAGCGTTGTCCTACCGCGATTTTATGATCGACGTGAACATGGTGTTGAACATTCATGAGTCCTGGAGGAGTTTTGATGATTATTTGGCAAGCATGAAAACGAAATTCCGCACTCGCGCAAAAAGTGTGTACGCGAAGTCGAACGAGTTGGAAATAAAGGATTTTAGTGCTCAAGATATTTTGGATAGCGCAGCGCGAATTGAGGAGCTCTTCGGAAATGTCTTGGATCATTCTGATTTTAGTTTTGGTCAGTTGAATGCACAGGCATTTGCCAATTTTAAAGAATCTATGTCGGATGTGTTCACTTTTCGAGGTGCATGGTTTGAGGGACAACTTGTGGGATTTTCTACCTCTTTCCACAATGGAAATGTGTTGGAAGCAAATTTTGTCGGACTCGATTATAAAATCAACAAGGATAAATGTGTGTATCAGCGTTTTCTGTTTGATTATGTGGAGCAATGCTTGAAGCGAAATGTGTCCGAATTGCAGTTGGGTAGAACCGCTGAATTGGTGAAAAGTCAGATCGGTGCCTTACCCACAAACATGAAATTATATGCGAAGCACAGAAAGAGTGTTTCGAACCTTTTACTCAAACCGATTATTCAATCCATCTCTCCAAGTGAGTTTGAATTGCGTATGCCGTTTAAAGAAAACTTCTCGAATTAATGGATTCATTGACTCAAATAGTTCTAGGTGCCGCTGTTGGAGAGGCGGTACTCGGTAAGAAAATCGGTACACGCGCCATGATGTGGGGAGCAATTGCTGGTACCATTCCCGATTTGGATGTGTTTTTACGCTTTTTCACAGACGATATCACCGCGACTGAAATGCATCGTGGTTTCTCACATTCACTGGTCTTTAGTATTCTATTTGCTCCGATTCTGGCTTGGATTGCACACAAAATTCACAAGAAAAGGGAAGGTACCCGAAGGGATTGGACATGGCTCTTTTTCTTAGCTTTGGTTACGCACCCAATCCTGGATATGCACACGACGTGGGGAACCCAGTTTTTATGGCCGTTTGAAGTGAGAATCACGTGGAATAACATTTTCGTTGCTGATCCGCTTTACACACTCCCGTTTTTGGCGTGTCTCATCATCGCGATGTGCTACAAACGCACCAATCCAAGAAGGCAATTTTTCAACAACTTGGGATTGATCATCAGTACAAGTTACATGGCGTTAACCTTCGTTTCCAAAGGAATTGGGTACAGCGCTGTGAATGTGAGTCTTGCTAAACAAGGCATCGAATATGTTGAATTGGAAACCGTTCCAAGTCCCTTGAACGCCATTTTGTGGGACGCACATGTGGAGACAAAAACTGGTTATCGTTTCGGACATTATTCGCTGTTCGACGATTCAAAACCGGTGTTTTTCTCTGAGGAATTCCCCAAAAACCACGAAATGCTCGACTCCATCAAAGATGCACCTGTGGTGAAGCAGATCGTGAAAATTGCCAATGGCTGGTATACCCTCGAGAAAATTGATGGTCGCCTGTATTTCAATGATTTGCGCTTTGGACAATTCGGTATGAATCCAAACACGGCTAAGTTTGGTTGGCGCTATGAAATCTGGAAAAACAAAGACGGTTCCGTTTCTGCGAAGAAAGTTGATCCAAAATTCGACAATATGGGCAAGGTATTTAACTCACTTTGGCGACGAATGAAGGGCGATAAATCGGTGGAGCAGGAGTGATGACACACATCAACATCGAAGAATTCGAAACTTCTGATTTCGATTCCCTCCTCGAGATGAGCCAGAAACTCTGGACGAAATACGAGAAAGCGGAACTAAAAAATTTACTGAATGAGTCCTTCGCGGTGAAAAGAAACTTGGTTTTATTGGCGAAAACAGTTGAAGGTAAAAGCGTCGGATTCTCCATTTTTTCCATCCGAACAGATTATGTTGAAGGAGCAGATCAATCGCCAACGGGTTACTTGGAAGGAATTTTTGTGCAGCCAGATTATCGAAACGTTGGAATCTCGAAGCAATTCATCCATCTGGGAGAAGAATGGTGCAAAGAAAAAGGCTGTACGCAACTCGGTTCCGATACGTGGTTGAGCGACAAAGAGGCCCAGGCATTTCACAAACGTATTGGATTTTGGAAAGAAGACAAACTTGTTCATTTTTTGAAGAATATTGACTAATGCGCCAAGTACCGAAGTTGTAAACAGGATATTTAGCCTCCTTTCAACTAAAAAAGCAGCAATAATTATCGAAAATTCCCTTGAATTAATCCCGTCTAAAGGCGATTTTCCTAAAAGGAGCCAAAGAAAATATGAATCACCTCATGCAGTATGTCTTCTATAACCCCTCAAATGATAATCTATTGAAGATTCGTTATGTGTTTTTCTAAAATAAATTTACCTTTCACGAATCCGATGGACTTATTGAAGCAAACTTTTGCTCGTGCTCCTTGGTAGAATCAGAATGAGAGTGATCTTTACTGTAATCCTACTTGTGCTCCTTCCATTTTATGGCTTATCTGAGAGTGCACCAACAAATCGTATCGATGAACATCAACAGAAGCAAGGATATTGGATTCTTTATGCGAAGGTTGTTTCGATATCTGGATCGGTGAATTCAGTGAAAGTTGAAGAGGGACGATACGTCAACAATCGTAAGGAGGGAACATGGATAAAATACCATGAAGACGGTAAGACGCCCAAATTGAAAGGTTTTTATGTGAACAATAGACCGAATGGCGCCTACGAAAAATACTATGCGAATGGCAGGCTTCGGCAAAAAGGGTGTTTTGGTCGAGGGACTACGATGAACAAAGACTGCATCGAGCTCAATTTTTATGAATCTGGTCAAATTGAACAAAAGAAAACCGTTGATTCTGCGCACATGTATTTTCGATCTGGTGGTTTAGCTGCTATGACAACTTCGGATAAGAACGATGCTAGCAAAGAGATGACAGTCCGGTATTTTGAAGTACCTGCGAACATGGTGAAAGATACCTTATACGCCGTGAATGGACAGTATCGTGCTGTTGTTCGTGAAACGGCACCCGAAGATTTCATCATTGAGCCGATACCGCCTTCAGAGAGCAGAAGTCCAGTGAAATCAGATGAACTCGCTCCGATTATTCGGAATCCGCGTACGAAAGGAAAAGCATTTGCCCCAAATTCTTACAATAAGGTCTACGATGAAAATGATCAGTTCTTGCAAATTGGTGACTTTAAAGCGGGTAGACTTTGGGACGGAAAGCTCTACATCTATGATTCTGATGGAATTCTATTGAAGGTAAAAGTCTTCAAAGAAGGGTTGTATTATTCTGATGGTCAGTTGTAAAGTAGATTTCTTTGTGCGCTAACCAAGTAGGATTTTTCTTCTGCTAATCATTTGCACTTTACACATATGTTGTTTTTAGTTATCTTCGTTTACGACACTAAATTGAGGTGACATCATTACATCATGAATCAAGAACTTTGGAATAACATAGAAGCATTCGACTTGGACGATCCACCTGCGGAATATGGATTTTCAACTCGTCTTGCCCACGAAAATTTTTGGACGCGGGAGTTCACCAAGCAAGCCATTGTGGAATATAAAAAGTTCATGTATTTGGCCGCCACTTCTGACTTCATGGTTTCGCCATCAGCGATTGTGGACACCGTTTGGCATCAGCATCTAATTTTTACGCAATCCTATCAAGACTTTTGCAAGGTGCTTGGCAAACACATTCAACACGTTCCCTCTACGCACAACCGAGAAGAAGTTGAGAAATTTAAACAGGCAAAAGAGCGAACAACCAATTACTACGAACGAGATTTTGGTAAACAACCCAAAGACATCTGGGAATTCAACGACATGTTCGAAAGCCTTAATCTTGGAAAAGCCAAATACAAATTGAGAACATTCATTCTCTTTGGCATACTTGGTTTTGTGGGATTAACAGTTCCAGCCTATTTTTTATTGAAACCCGTCTATCGCGAAATTCAGAACCCCAATTTTGTTTTTTGGTTTTTTGCGGGTGCAGTTTTAAGTTTGTTGTTACTTGAGGTCTACAACAAGTTTAAACTCAAACAAATTGTTTCACAGGTTGATGAAACTTCGTTTGTGAATCACCTGCATCCGTTTGAACTGGTTTATTTGAAGACTAAAAAGCTCTCGCACACAGTAAATGGAGCCGTGAATGAATTGATTCATAATCAAACCATTAAAGTGAATTCAGACCACACGCTTGAGCTTAACGAAGATAAACCAACTCAGAATATGGAACATCTTCATATCATTGCCGCGATGAAGGTGTCGGGATCAACACACTACCCAAACCTCTTGAAAATGTTGGCGACAAAACCCATTTTCACGAACATCCCGAAGAGTATGGATGCTTTCAGAAAATACTTCAACAAGTCTAAAAAGTTTGGGGCATTGTTTTACACCAACTTTGCAGTATTGGCTTTACTGGTATTGCTTGGTTTTACCCGAATTGTGACAGGAGTGTTGTACGACAAACCGGTTGTGATCATTGTCATTGTTACGATTCTCTCGGTCATCATTACAGCCGCTTTTTTAAATCGACTCACGAAACAAATTACGAGAACGACCATCCCGAATCTATATGAGCATGACATTTTGCCCAAAAGACAAATTGAGAACGATTGGCAATGGAGCTATTTTTTATTAGGCGCAGCAGTTTTGTCGACGGCTTTTGTGCCTTTGGCAACATACGTTGATAGAAACAATAGCAGCGGCAGTTCGTGTGGTAGTTCGTGTGGCTCTTCATGCGGAAGTAGTTGTGGGAGTTCATGTGGCGGTTGTGGCGGAAGTTAAGGGAAGAAGGCTATACTGAGGTAACACAATGAGTAAATGCACCGATAGCATAAGTGGATTCGCATGAGATGAAGTCCTGTTAAATAATTCTTAAAAAACAGATTGTATAAAACTTAGATAGAAGGCTTGTCGTCTCACTACCTAGGAACAGATACTTCCAGTTGAACAAATAAAATGATCGTTCTATGATAAAACCAATCAAATTCGTTTCAGTCGTGATGGCAATGCTCATCGGGTTCAATTCAACTGCTCAAACTGAAAACAGTAAATCCGAAATTGAGCAAATCACCGAAACATTGATGCTGTACATCGACGGCACAGCAAATGGTGAACCCGACAAACTTCGAGAAGCGTTCCATCCCGATTTCAACCTGTATTCGGTCACAAAAGAAGACAGTTTGCGCGTGTGGATCGGTCAAGATTACGTCGGAGGAATTGTTGAAGGGAAGAAATCGGATCGCATTGGTCGGATCATTTCTATTGATTTTGAAAACGATGCTGCCATAGCGAAAGCCGAAATTGTGATCCCGAATTGGCGGATTTTCACCGATTACTTTCTACTTCTGAAATACGAAGGTTCGTGGAAGATCATTCAAAAGAGTTATACGTGGAGAGAAATTCCAGCGAAGAATGAATAACACGGAACGTAAGATCGTAGAATTTTGAAGCCATTGAACGCACTCAGCCATCAGGGACAATCAAGAAGGTGATCATCTCGTTACTTTCTCAAATCTCCGAATTACCGTTATGAAGCGTTTGGAAAGATCTAAATGCACCTATTAGGAATCAATACGGGAAGTCATGAAAACAGTAGCAATTTTAGGAATCATTCTTTTAGGAATGAATGCTTTTGGGCAAAACATGGTTGTCAAAAATAACGATCAAAACAAAGTACTTTACAGAGGGTATGACAACCGAGTCACCATCGGACAAACAGGAACCAACGCTAAAGATTTCAAGCTGGAAGCGATCAATTGTCAACTAGCGGAGGTCACAGGACAAAAAGGCACGTACATTATAAAACCCAGCTCAGCTGCACGAACGGCACAAATAAATTTCGTTGCGAATGGAAAAACCGTCGATAGCACCGTTTTCGTCATTAAAAGCTTACCAAGCCCCGTTTTTTATTGGGGAAACAATGAAGTCGGGTCGGATGTTCCGAACGCTTCGACATTGGAAATGAAATATCCCCCGGGTGTAGCAATTGATGCTAGTTTTGCGATTGTTAATTGGGAGTGTAGAATCGGCGAGATGAGCTTCAAAGGCTCGGGCAACGTTCTCTCTCAAGAAATGTTGGACGTAACAAAAGTATTGCCTGTGGGAGGAACTGTGAGCATCATGGCAACAGTTAATACACCTGATGGAATTGCGCGAAAGGTTGCTGGTTCGTGGGTGAAGAAATAGATAAACAGCTTGGTGAAAATCGAGCATTTTTTTGAGCGGGTGGATGGTTTGAGGAACTGTTCACCCGTTTTTGTTTTTAGAAATGAATGTTGGCTGAATTTGAATAATGGACTTGCGGTTAAATCGATTTCGCCATGATTCATACCACTCAAAGCGATCTCACAAGAGCATTGACAATGTACGTTCTGCTAACTATGTCTAACCCTTCAAACAAAAACAAAGATCAACTGTCGTCAATGACCATTTTGGTTGTACATTAGAATGAAAAAATGAAGACTTCGAAGAGAATGTGAAACGATGTCAATGAGCTGACAAGAATGTACATAATATGAACGATGCAATTAACCAATATTTAAAAGCCGTAAAAGCCCTCTGTCCAAATGTAACACAGGCTGAATTGGATTTTCTGGAAAGCGGTTTAACCATCAACAAGCTCAACTCGAAGGAATTTTACCTTCGTGCAAATGACGTTCAGAATGAAATGGGATATGTGTATTCTGGTTTGCTGCGCGCGTTTTATATTGACCAGTCTGGTAATGAAATTACAGTCAACTTTCTCCACGAAAACAACTATGCAACGCATTATTCAGCGTTCATCACCCGAACACCGAGTAAATATTACTTTCAATGCTTAGAGCCTTGCGTGATCGTTCAGTTGTCCTACGAACATATGCAAGCTGGTTATGAGAAGTTTCCCATGCTCGAACGATATGGAAGATTGGTCGCCGAGGAGGTGTTAAAAGCCCAGCAAAAACGCATTGAAAGTTTTCTGTTCGATACTGCCGAGACGAGATACCTTGACTTTATCAAAGCAAATCCTGAACTGTTTAACAGGGTTTCCATCTCGTATCTTTCGACTTACTTGGGGATTGAACGACAAACCCTCACACGCATCCGAAAAAGATTGGCGCATACCTCATTTTGACGCGTTTGTGTCAGGTGGTTGTTTCGTAAACTGAGCATTTTTGCAGCATCAATACATGTAAAAATGAAAGCCGTGATGGTCGAAGCAAGCCCTTTTTCAGGTCAATCGCTTTTTTGGATCAGAGCGATTTGAAAAACAAAAGCTAAGGCAGCACCAGCTCTTTCCATTTGAACACGTGAAAATCAATTTGAGTGCATTTTTAATCATCTTTACGACAATGAACACGACAGGACAAACACATATCATTTCCACCAAAATCGGAGAAATTGCTGTTCACATCAACGAAGTGGAGAGCGCTAAACTTCCCGTGATCTTTCTACACGGAGTCTATTTCGATCATCACCTTTGGGATCATCAAGTTGACAGCATAACGGATCGAACAACCATCGCAGTGAACATGCCCTTGCACGGCAACAGCAGGACAGGCATTCTCCCGAATTGGACCTTGGACGATTGCGCCGAAATGCTCATCGAACTGTTGGACAGTTTAGCCATTCCACACGTGATTGCCGTTGGTCAATCGTGGGGAAGTATGACCATTCTGCGAGCAGCGCACAAACATCCTGAGCGCTTTCATTCCGTTCTGTTTTGCAATATGCCGTTTCAAGTATCGAATAAACCCAAAGCCTTGTTTGCCCTGCAACATTCCATGCTGATGTTTAGGAATTTTTACTCCAAGCAAGCCGCAAAGGTGATGTTTGGCAAACTGTCGCTCAAGGAAAATCTATCCCTCATTGATCAATTGAAACGATCGATGAGGATTTTATCGAATCGGGAGATCAAATATGTTGACAAAGCGGTGATTATGACTGCCCCCGACGCCACTCAGCTCATTGAACAGTTGAAGGTGAAAGCAATAGCCATGAAAGGCGAAGATGATTACGTGCCTGTACTCCCCAGTAATGTGGAAACCATTATCGTAAAAGGTGGACACGTGAGCCCCTTGGAACAACCAACTGAAGTGCTAAAGCAAATACAGAAATTGATGGGTGAAAGTGAGGTTGGGTAGGAGTTTTCGAATTTTCCCTATCTTCGAGACGCTCAAAGAAGTTCCAGTATGTACAAATTAGTCGCAATCACGCTATTCCTTCTCGTTTTTTCCAATCTTACCAAGGCACAGGAAGAAAACACCTTTAAAATCGCCTTCGGATCTTGCGGACACCAAACTGATTCGCTGCCCATTTTTTACGACGTTGTGAAACACGATGCAGATGTGTTCGTTTTCTTAGGCGATAACATCTACGGCGACACCAAGAGCATGAAAACCTTGAAGGCCAAATACGCGCAGCTAGGGGAGAAGCCGTCGTTTCAACATCTAAAAGAGAACGTTGAAATTCTCGCGACGTGGGACGATCACGATTACGGCTGGAACGACATCGGTCGACACTACAAGCGCAAGGTCGAATCAAAAGAGATTTTCCTTGATTTTTTTGACGAACCCGATTCGAGCGCGCGCAGAACCCACAAAGGCATTTATCATGCGTACGAATACGTGAGAAATGGAAAAACCATTCAAATCATTTTGCTCGATGGACGAACATTTCGCGACAACTTGAAGAAATACGGTGGTGAGCTAAAAGATGACCCTCGCTATCATTACGAATTGGATTATTCGCCGCACCCAGTATCCAAATCGCCAACTTTATTGGGTGAAGAGCAGTGGAAGTGGCTCGAAAATGAATTGAAAAAACCTGCGGACGTTCGCATAATCGGCACTGGCACACAATTCGGCATTGAATTCAACGGCTATGAAGCTTGGGCAAATTTCCCGAACGAACAGCAAAAAATGTTGGACCTCATAAAATCGACCAAGGCAAACGGAGTCCTGTTTATTTCTGGAGACGTTCACTACGCCGAGATTTCGAAAATCAATGAGGAAGGACTTTATCCGATCTACGACGTAACCTCCAGCGGACTGTCATCAACTTGGCATTTCGCGACTCCTAACGGCAACCGCATCGAGGGACCCGTCATGGATAATCATTTTGGTTTACTCACGATCGACTGCGAAAATCCAGAACCGACCTTGACCGCGGAAATTTGGGATGAAGCGGGAAACAGACGGATAGAATATGAAATTTTGCTGAGTGAGTTGAGTTTTGGGGAGTGATAAAAAGCTTTCAAGTCCTAATTCTTGAAAACAACCCCAAAAAAAAGACCCCGATTCCGATAGCTATCGGAACATCGAGGTCTTGCGTTTCGTTAGAATAAATCAATGTCCTTTTGCGGCCATATATCGCTCAGCATCCAACGCGGCCATACAACCTGTTCCAGCAGCTGTAATCGCTTGTCGGTACGTTTTATCGGCTGCATCACCTGCTACGAATACACCAGGAACATTCGTTCTTGAGGTGCCAGGTTGCTCGTATTTGATATACCCGGTTTCATCTAAATTGATGTAATCTTTGAAAATATCTGTGTTTGGTTTGTGACCAATTGCCACGAAAAATCCTGTACATGGAATGTCATGTTCCACACCTGTAACACTATTTTTCACGCGTGCTGCTGTCACTCCTTGTCCATCACCTAACACCTCAACAGTATCCGTATTGAAAAGGATTTCAATGTTTGGTGTATTCTTAACGCGTTCCGCCATGATTTTTGACGCACGGAATTCATCTTTGCGCACCAGCATCGTCACTTTCGTACACAATTTTGACAAATAGTGCGCTTCTTCACACGCGGAATCACCTGCTCCAACAATTACCGTTTCTTGTCCACGGTAGAAAAATCCGTCACACACCGCACATGCTGATACACCTCCTCCAATTTTCAAGTAGTGTTGTTCGCTTTCGATGCCCAAATATTTCGCACTAGCACCTGTTGAAATGATCACAGTATCTGCATGAATTTCTGTTCCATCATCCGCCCATGCTTTGTGCAATTCTCCAGAAAAATCAACTTTTGTGATGAATCCAAATCGAACGTCCGTCTCAAATCGTTTTGCCTGTGCTTCCAATTGAAGCATCATTTCAGGTCCTGTTACACCGTCGGGATATCCAGGGAAATTCTCTACTTCGTTGGTGGTCGTTAGCTGTCCGCCTGGCTGCATTCCTTGGTACATCACTGGTTTCATGTCTGCGCGTGCAGCATAAATCGCTGCGGTGTAGCCTGCTGGTCCTGATCCGATGATAAGGCAATTCACTCGTTGTATTTCACTCATTTCTATGTTTTTTTATCTTGGTTGAAGAAGTTGCAAAAATAATCTTTCAATTGCGATTCTCACGCTTTTTGATTGCTGCTTTTTTATGGGTAGGATTTCAATTATTTGTGTACACGTTCAGCGAAAATTGAACGATTTTGGAAATTAAAAGCCGATCCGAAGACCGGCTATCTGATTTATTTTTTTAGATCAAAACGATCTACGTTCATTACTTTTACCCATGCTGCAATGAAATCTTGGTTGAATTTCGCTTTCGCATCGTCACTCGCATATACTTCTGCGAGTGCGCGCAGTTCCGAATTTGAGCCAAAGATTAAGTCGACGCGGGTCGCTGTCCAAATGACTTTGCCCGAGCTTCGGTCTCTGCCTTCAAAGATAGATGCATCGCTTGAACTTGGGGTCCATACGGTGTTCATATTGAGCAGGTTCACAAAGAAGTCGTTGGAGAGGATTCCCGGCTTTTGCGTGAAGACTCCGTGCTGTGCGTTCTTGTAATTTACGTTTAGCACACGCATTCCACCGAGTAAAATGGTCATTTCTGGCACGGTCAGTTGAAGGAGTTGTGCTTTGTCGACCAGCATGGCTTCAGGGGAGAGGGTATAATCCGTTTTCAGGTAGTTTCTAAATCCATCTGCATTGGGCTCAAGCATGCCAATCGATTGGATGTCCGTCTGTTCTTGTGCGGCGTCCATGCGTCCAGGATAAAAGGGTACTTCGACGGTTGTGCCACCCGCTGCGGCTGCTTGTTCGATGCCTACATTTCCTCCCAAAACGATCAAGTCAGCCATGGAGATTTTTTGTGTGGTCGAGCGTGCGTTGAAGTCCTTTTGAATGGTTTCGAAGACCGCAAGCACTTTTTTCAATTCTGCGGGTTCGTTGATGTCCCAATTTCGCTGTGGTTCCAATCGAATGCGTGCTCCGTTTGCTCCACCACGTTTATCTGAACCTCTAAATGTGGATGCTGATGCCCATGCGGTTGAAATCAGTTCGCTGCTTGATAATCCGGATTGTTGAATGGATTTTTTCAGTGCAACAATTGCTTTTGCGTCAACGAGTTCATGGTTTACTGCGGGAATTGGATCTTGCCAAATAAATTGTTCCTTCGGAACTTCTGGTCCTAAATACAAGGAAGTTGGCCCCATGTCACGGTGCGTTAATTTGAACCAAGCACGACCAAATGCGGCGTCAAATTCAGCTGGATTATCCAGGAAGTTACGGGAAATTTTCTCGTAAGCGGGATCAAAACGGAGCGATAAATCGGTCGTAAGCATGGTGGGGGTATGCCGTTTTTTAGCATCAAATGCATCAGGAACGGTGATTTTGGAATCTTTTGCAATCCATTGGTGTGCGCCAGCTGGACTTTTGCTCAATTCCCATTCGTTGTTGAACAAAATATCCAAGAATTGGTGGCTCCATTCAGTAG
>JBFYPU010000208.1:0-4933 GCA_041303175.1 Crocinitomicaceae bacterium
CCAGGTCATACGAAAAGTGCGCACCGATGGCGAACCACAGTCCAAAGGATTCAAAACCATAGCTAATCAACAGGATAAAGGGTAGGACAACTACTCCGTAAAGCGACATGCGCCAATTGAAGGGATTCAAATAGCCGTGAATGGCCACAAAAAAGACGGATGTGATCAAGGGTCCTAGGTAAAATTGAAATCCAGAGCGAAACAACAATTCTTCACCAACACTTGCGCAAATGGACAGGAAAATGCAATCAAAAATGGTGAGTTTCATGTTTTTGACCATGGTTTCCATCCGAACGGGAAGTTTTTCAAACACCTTCGCCCGCATGACCAAGAGCGCGATAAATGCGTATAAGATCCCAATTTCAATCCCGATTCCGAGCGACATGGGATGAAACGAATCAAACTGAAAGATTTCCCACGGAGAAACACCTTCGGCATACCATAACACCAAAAAAGTGGGAATTGGGAAAATGATTAAGGTGATTAACCCCAAGATGTAGAGCGCTCTCTTCTTCAAAAACGTACTTTTGTCGAAAGTAATTAAAATGAAGGCAGAAATTATCGATTGGATCAAGGATTTTTATACTTCGGGGGCACAATTCAATGAAGCAGGATATTTAAAGGATCTTCCTTGGTGGACAGCAGGCATGTTTTTCTCCCTTGTCGTGGCTTCCACACTGGTTTGGTTTCTCTCCCGTTTTGTGCTCGTGAACCTCACACACATGATCGCTGGAAAAGCAAAACGCGTGGAATGGGACCGTCACTTACTGAAAAACAAAGTGTTTCGAGGCTTGGCGCTCATGGTTCCGCTCATGTTTATGGAACATTTTGTGTCCATCACGTTTTTTCACTACCCAACCATTTACGAGGTATTGAGCAAAGTAGTCATGGTGCTCATCATCATTGCTGCGTTGGTGATCGTAAACCGCATTTTCAATGCCATCCGGGATATTTTGCTCGCGAATGCTGATTGGAACGACAAACCCGTTCAGTCCTACACCCAAGTGTTAAAAATCACCATTTCAGCCGTGTTAATTATTGCCATGATTTCTGTGGTTACCGAAAAATCACCGATCTTCTTTTTGACTTCTTTGGGGGCCATTTCAGCCGTTATTTTCTTGATTTTCAAAGACACCATCTTGGGATTTGTGGGAAGCATACAGCTCTCCGCCAACAACATGATTCGCATTGGCGATTGGATCACGATGGATAAATTTGGGGCAGATGGGTATGTGGAAGAAATCAACTTGGCAACCGTGAAAGTCCGAAATTTTGATCGAACGATCACCACCATTCCAACCTATTCGTTCATCGCTGACTCGTTCATCAACTGGCGAGGCATGCAAGAATCGGATGGGCGACGCATCAAACGCGCGATCAAAATTCACATCGATTCCGTGAAATTTGCTTCCGATGACTTGCTAGCGCGACTCAAAAACGTACAATTGCTTGCCGAATTCATTCACATGCGCGAAAAAGAAATTGAAGCCTACAACCTCGAACACGGTTTTGTGGGGGAGAAAGCCATCAATGCGCGGCAGCAAACCAACTTGGGCTTGTTTCGAAAGTATGTGCAGTACTACCTCGAACACCGCGTAGAAGTCAATTCAGAAATGCCGCTCATGGTGAGACAGCTCGATCCAACAGAATTTGGTGTGCCCTTGGAAGTCTATTGCTTCACCAAATCCAAAGAGTGGACGCAATACGAAGGATTTGTGGCGGATATTTTCGATCACCTCTTTTCCATGATTCGGGAGTTTGAGTTGCGGCCTTTTGAGAGTCCGACGGGTTATGACATGCAAAAATCGAAGTAAGACGTTTCACGATTCGGGATTCTTCGACTTCAAAAAATTGAACGTCCTCATGGACCCGATGTACACTCCGGCATTCAATTTTCATCGCGCCTCGCCTGCCGAATCCTGAAATCGTCTTAGGGAAGAAGATTTACCTCTCGGGATTCTTCGTTACTTCAAACTGGAATGATGGTTAAAGCGAAACAAACAGTGGAAATTTGGTTAAAGCCGTAATGCTTTCGACCGTCGTTTCTCATACAGTTTATCCGTCAGGAATGAACTCAAAAATGCGGAGCCAGAACCAACAAGCGCTCCTACAAATACATCCGAAGGATAATGAACGCCGAGGTGCATGCGGGAATAGCCAACTGCGCCAGCCCATAGGAATGCAGGTACATACACATACCATTTTGGATAGGCGAGCGTCAGCGAAGTGGCTGTGCTAAACGCCATTGAGGTGTGACCCGACGGAAACGATGGACTGCCCGCCGGAACAATTTTCTCCAGATCGGGATAGGTCACAAACGGACGATCGCGGCCAATTCCCCATTTCATGCCCACCGTCACAATCGTGCTCGCCAGCAATGAACCCGAAATCATGAACGCATCTTTCTTCAGAATGCTGTCTTTCTTGATCAACCCAATCGTCAATAGGGTAGCTGGGAGCGCAATGCTGATCGGCCCATCGGAATGCGTTATTACAACAAACAATGGATCCAACTTTTCATTTCGCTCGAGGTTGATCGTTCGAAGCAAGTCAATGTCCGCATTTTGGGATTGACAATTCACCGAGAGGAGAACAAAAACCGAAAGCAACACGACGCGAAAACTAGACATACCGAGAAGGACAAATTTGTTTCGTCAAAAATACAACAACTATGATTGAGCGCTTAGGTCAGCATTTCAATAAATTTATGTGTAAATTCATCAATGAAAATTGTTCCAACGAAGATGACCGAAATCCGCTGAATTTGGACGTTGAAACAGAACCCAAAACGCACAGAAATGAAAACAATGATACTTGCTCTCAGCCTCTGCTCACTTCATTGGATGGTCAGCGCTCAGAATTCTGACAGTATTCCGCTCAAGCGATACAACCTCGGAATTTCACTACTCGAGGATCCGGCACTCTTCACCTGGCAAGTCAACGCAATGACCAACAGCCTTCATTTTGAATGGTACACTGAAGATCGGGTTTCCATCGTTTTCTCGTTGGGGTACGTGGGTTCACTCAAACCCACACCTGAGGCGAACGCCTTTGGAATTTCTTCGGTGGAAAGCGTCAAAGGCTTCAAGTACCAAACGGAGTATAGAAAATACCTGAACCGCACCAAACGATTCATTCCGGCATACATTTTCTTGCCACATCTCCTTCAATTCCGATCAGTTTCAGCACCCAACACAGGCTACTACGCTGGCTTCAACGCCATGATGCTCTATACGGTGCTCAACCGAAGACAAGACATTCCCAACGCACCTCTCGTGCCCGAACTGTATCAAGTCGATCGAACTTCAACAGGTCTTTCGCTAAAAGCTGGCTACATGTGTCAATACAAAAGCGGCTTCACACTGGATTTAAATTTTGGTTTCGGCGTGCAATACATCGTGAGTAATTACAGCAATCGATTTATTGATCCATTTTCAGCTCAAGCGCAAGAGAAGGAATTGAGTGCAGACAAACTGGTTGATAGCGGCGCGAAGGCGACAGCCTATTTCTCATCGAACCTCAAAATTGGCTGGGCGTTTTAACAGGGCAAACGCATTAATTTTCTTACTAGTGAAGTATTGTTGAACGCATGTTGAATGGTCCTTCAAACTAGCTAGATGCCCGTAGCGGCCTGATCCGAGATGAAAAAACGTGCTCCTGAGCATCTTCCGGCTGTGAAAAGTGAATTTCTTCAGTATAAATTATTTCAAAATCAGCACCATGAGTGTAAGAGGATGCGTTACGGGAGAAATCATTCGGGCATTGCTCGACGAGGTTTCGTGTGCGCGCTGAATGGGGCTAAATTTGGAGCGAGCGCATAGCGATCCGCGATAAATTCAGCATTCAGAAGTACGCGAAATAGCGCGGATCACGCACAACCAGTAGTATGTCAATGAAAAAAAATCCGCGCTAAACGTTCGAGCCAGCCCGCGGTTTTGCTCCACTTTTGGCGGCAAAAGTGGAAGAAGAGAACTTTTCGATCAGTATTCTACTATCGATACAAGTAAAATAAGTCAATGTTAAATGCGTTTCCCCTTGGCTTTTTAAGCGATGATTCGTTAAAAAAACAACTCTTGGATCACAATATACGTTCCCATCACGAGCACAAACCAACCAAATCCTTTTTTGAGTTTTTTGCCGTCGATGAACTTGTTTAAGTAGATCCCAAGGAAAATCCCAATGATGGAAAACCCAGTAAAGAGCAGTAAAAATGGCCAATCCATCGGTGTATTTTGCACATCGCCAATAAATCCTATCAACGACTTGATCGCAATGATCATCAACGAAGTCGCGATTGCCTTTTTTATCGGCAATTTAGCGAGCAACACGAGTGCAGGAATGATCAAAAATCCACCGCCAGCGCCAACAATTCCTGTCAATAAACCCACCACAACACCCTCCACGATGATCATCGGATAGTTGTAGGAAATTTTCTGCACTGTTTCATCCTCCTCCTTTCGACCACGAATCATAAAATAGGCAGCAGCGAGCATAATGATGGCAAAAAATACCATGATCGCAATGTTCTTGGTCACCAAAAAATCACCGACGCTGAACAACTCATCTGGAATGGCTGGAACAATAAATTTGCGCGTAAAATAGACCGTTAGCAATGCAGGAATGGCGAACACAATACCTGTTCTAAAATCTACCATACCTTTCTGTGCATTTCGAATCGCGCCCACCAAAGATGCCGTTCCCACCACAAAAAGTGAATACGCCGTTGCTAAGACGGGATCAATTCCCAAGACATATACAAAAATGGGAACCGTTAAAATGGACCCACCACCGCCGATCAATCCAAGAACCACTCCGATCAATAGCGCGCCAACGAATCCAATAATTTCTATCATTTCTGTTGAGTTTCTTGCAAATTAACGAAAGTTCGTGGACTTCGGCGGTGACTAGTGTTACATTGATGAGGTTGGATTCG
>JBFYPU010000209.1:0-7709 GCA_041303175.1 Crocinitomicaceae bacterium
GATTTGCGCCCTCACTGTTGAGTCTGGGATTTGTTCCTTGATTGCTTCAACTCCTTTGGAAATATTTGTGCTTTGAACATAGAGCAATCTGTAGATGTCTTCAATTTCTTTGATTACATCATCCGAATATCCTTTTCTGCGCAATCCGATGGAGTTTACACCAGCAAATCCAAGTGGTTCTCTAGCTGCTTTGATGAAAGGGGGAACATCTTTGCGCACGAGAGAAGCACCGCCAATGAACGCATGTGATCCGATACGCACAAACTGTTGTGCTGCCACTTTTCCTTCCAAAATGGCAAAATCCTCAATCACGACGTGACCGCTTAGTCCAGTGTAACTCGCTAAAATAACGTTGTTTCCAATTTGGCAATCGTGAGCGACATGCACGTATGTCATTAGTAGACAATTGCTTCCGACAACTGTTTTCCATCTATCTTTCGTTCCACGGTGAATGGTCACGCATTCACGAATGACAGTATTGTCTCCAATTTCAACGGTAGTTATTTCGCCTTCAAATTTCAAATCTTGTGGTTGAACACCGATTACGGCACCGGGAAAGATCTGGCAGTTTTTACCAATTGTTGTTCCAGGATAAATGGTCACATTGGGATGAATGATTGTTCCGTCACCAATTACAACATCTTCAAAAATGGTTGAAAATCCATCCACCCGAACGTTTACGCCAATGGTGGCCTTTTCTGAAATACTCGCGAGTTTACTGATCATTCTGTTTTGTCCTTGATGACCTGCGCCAACATTTCTGCTTCGACAACAGGCTTTCCGTTGACGTAACCAATTCCACCCATGTTTACCAAGCCACGTCTGATCGGCGAGATCAATTTCAATTCAAACACAATTGTATCCCCGGGGATTACTTTTTGCTTGAACTTCACATTGTCAATTTTCATGAAGTAGGTTGAATACAAATGAGGATCTTCCACTTTGGAAAGGGCGAAAATCCCACCTACTTGAGCCATTGCTTCAATTTGGAGCACACCTGGGAACACTGGATTTCCTGGGAAATGACCGGTGAAAATCGGCTCATTCATGGTGATATTTTTCACACCGATAATTGACTCTTCGCCAATCTCCATGATTTTATCGACCATGAGGAACGGAAAACGGTGTGGTAGCATGCGCTCAATGTCGTTGATATTGTAAAGCGGTTCGACGGAAAGGTCAAACTTCTTCGCATCTTTCAACTTCGATTTCATGTATTCTTTTAAGACTTTCGCGAAACGAATATTCCCTGAATGTCCAGGGCGGGCCGCCAGGATATGTGCTTTGATGGGTTTACCCACAAGGGCAAGATCACCTAAAATATCGAGTAATTTGTGACGAGCTGGTTCATTTTCGAACTTCAATTTTGTACTGTTGAGCACTCCAATTCCTTCTACGCGAATATCGAGATCTTCTTTACCGAGAAGTATTGCCAACTTTTTCAATTCTTCTTGATCAACATCTTCGCGCTCCACTAATACGATCGCATTGTCGAGATCACCTCCTTTGATTAAATTGTTTTTCGCCAAAAATTCCAATTCTCTTAGGAAAACAAAGGTTCGACAGGTTGAAATTTGCTTTCTAAATTCCCCTAAATTATACATGCTCGCGTGTTGCGTTCCAAGTACAGGAGAATTGTAGTCGACCATAACCGTTACGCGGTGGTGAACATCTGGCACAGCTAAGAATTCAATTCCCTTTTCAACATCTTCCCACGGAATATTTTCTTCAAGAATTAGGTACTCTCTCTCCGCGGCTTGTTCTTGGTAGCCCACGCGATCAAACTCCGTTACAAAAATCTCTGCGCTCCCATCCATGATTGGAATTTCAGGACCATCAATTTTGATCAGAGCGTTATCGACTTGGCAACCATAGAGCGCCGCAAGAATGTGTTCGGTTGTATATACTCGCGCTCCATTTTGTTCCAACGTTGTCCCACGATCTGTAGCCACAACAAGATCACAATCCGCTTTAATTGTCGGCTCACCTTCTAGGTCAATTCGCTGGAATTTATAGCCATGATTGTCCGGCGCTGGAAGCACTTGAAGTGTCACTTTCTCACCAGTATGGAGTCCTACACCTATGAATGATACAGCATCCAGGAGGGTTCTTTGCTTTTCTGACATTCGATTATTGGTCTTTTGTATTTTTTTTGAGCGTGTCCTCAATTGCTTGAAGTCGCGTTAGGATCATTGGCAACCTTCGGAAACCGAGGTATGATTTTTTGTAGTCGTCACTTTCGAACGCTGGCGACCCCATAATTCTGGCATCATCTTTAACATTCCCACCAATTCCCGATTGTGCGGCAATTTTCACGCGATCTCCAATTTTCAGATGTCCAGCCATTCCAACTTGACCTCCGATAAGCACATTGTCCCCAACTTTCGTTGAGCCAGCAATACCTGTTTGTGCTGCCATTGCTGTATTTCTTCCCACTTCAACATTATGTCCAATTTGCACAAGGTTATCAATTTTCGCACCTCTACGAATAATTGTACTTCCCATTGTTGCCCGATCGATGGTTGAATTGGCTCCAATATCGACGAAGTCCTCAAGAATTACGTTTCCAATTTGCGGGATTTTTTGGAATTCACCGTTTTCATTTGGGGCAAACCCAAAGCCATCCGCACCAATAACGGCGCCCGAATGGATAATGCAACTTTTTCCGATCACGCAATCGCGGTACACTGTTGCGTTGGGATAAATAACCGTTCCGTCGTCAATCGTAACATTCGGGCCAATCGTCACATTTGGATGAATGGCAACGTCACTTCCGATTTTTGTGTTTTTCCCAATATAAGCAGAAGCACCCACGTACACATTCTCGCCAATAGTCGCCGTTTCATCAATAAATGCATTTGGCTCAATTCTGGGCTCTTCCTTTTGAAGGGTGTCATAGAACTGCAATAATTTCGCAAAGCAAGCATATGCGTCCTCCACCTTGATCAAGGTTAACGAATCGGGTAACTTTGAAGATGGAGAAAAGGTGTTGTTAACGATACAGATACTCGAAGCTGTTGTATAGATATACTCCTCATATTTTGGGTTCGCCAAAAAGGACAAAGCACCTTTTGTTCCCTGTTCGATTTTCGCTAATGTATTGACTTCCACGTTCGGATTTCCATCAACTTTTCCATTAATAATACCAGCAATTTGTTCGGCCGAAAATTTCATGCTCCAAAAATATAAAAAACAAGGGGTTCACTGATAGTAGAACGTGTCTTTTATTAACATCGTTGGTTTAATACCTTACGGGCATGTTACCTCAAATGGAATTTCGAAGGAGAGCACCTCCAATTTGTCCTTGTACCATATGGTTTTGGCAACAATTTCGCTGGTGTCTTTTTTGAAAATTATATAGTGTTCTGGCTTGGGTCGAATAGCAAGATTGGTCCGCTTGAAGTCGATACGGGCAGATTTTTTGAACGCAGCAAACAACGATTTACCGTCTTTTACTGAAATTGCCTCCTGTTGGCAGCCCAGCACATCTGTTGAATCGATGTACACCAAATTTGGGTCATTCGGAAACCGCCAAACGATACCATAGCCTTCATTTGATGTTTTTGTTTTCAAAGCATTTCCACCCAGTTTCACTTCTGTAATAAAACTTTCATACGGCAAAGTGAATAGGAATTTATGTCCTTCATGTTCAATAACATAGACCTTAGAGTCGTTGTTTTTATCACTTTCTCCAAATAAAACGGATCCATCATTGAGTGCTGCAATCGCATCTTTTTTGGTAAGGCCTTTCGCTTGAAATTCGTTAGCGGTTTTGTCAGAGATGACGAGTACACGATCAAGGATTGTATTTTTCACACGATTACCTGGAAGCCATGCGCATCCACGATTTTGAAAAAAGAATACGACAAAAATTATTCCGATTCCGAAGCCAATACCGTAAAATTTTAACCGTCTAAGAAAAGTAGAGCCCATATTATTTAATGAAGAATTACGAATGTAAAATCCAGCAGATTAGAAGTATTCAACGCCTTAAGGCAGGGGTAAAAAAAATCACCTAACAAGAAATGAAAGGTGATTTCGTTCGTTTGATTTTCTTAGAACAACTTATCCAATTTAGCAGTCAACGCTCCTTCTGGAACTGCACCAACAGATTTGTCAGCTACCTGACCTCCATTGATAAACAATACTGTTGGAATGTTTCTTACGCCAAATTGTGCGGATACACCTGGGTTGTTATCAACATTCACTTTTCCGATGATTGCTCGTCCTTCGTAATCCGTGCTCATTTTTTCAATGATTGGCGTCAACATGCGGCATGGACCACACCATTCTGCCCAGAAATCAACCACTACGGGTTTGTCTGCCTGCATTACAATTTCTTCGAAGTTCGCGTCTGTGATTTCTATTGCCATATTCGTTTGTTTTTGTTTTCTATTTTGTTGTTGGGATAAAATTAATCCTATTCGACTAACTTCAATAAGTTTGCCATAAAAAAGTTGCTGTCATCTTGTCATGCTATGCATTATAAACGCGCATTTTTTTCATTGTTTTTTGATTTGATGTTTGCAAAGAATAGTAATAATTCCCATTTGGAAGTTGAGTTGAGTCGTACCGAATAATGTTCCCACCTATGTGACAATCAGCAGCGGAGATCTCAGCGAAAAAAGCCATTTCCTGATCGAGCGCGTTGAGGGTCACATGTTTGACTTTGTCCGATGTGAAATAAAACTCAAGGATACCGCTAGCTGGGTCCTTTTCCAATGAATAGAGTACACAATAATTTTCTTTGACCGCATTACCTCGATTAAACCGGCGAAGCAATTGCCTGTATAAAATCGCCACGACAAGGATACCAAGTGTGACACAAAGAACATAAATTACCGTTCTGCCATCAAAGCCAATTCCTGCTAAAATCATGTTTACAAAGCTACGAGCCCTTCAATTTTTGAGGCACTCTTGTATTTATTCATTATTGAATCGACGTCTATCATCAACTCCTTTGCGCTCACGCTCATGTATGTCCCTTTTGAGGATGGATGCAGGGTTAAATCTGCACTTTCATCAAAGAGCGCGGATACTTTTGCGATGGTCTCGATCTTATTTGGAACGATAAATTTAAATAGGTAAACATTCGGCCATTCTTGAAGTTCCAATTGAATCCTCAAACTTTCCAAAGGGTCGCTCATTGGTTAAAAATTGAAATGTGAATAAAACCGATTTGTATCATTTTTCGTTCGCTCAATCTCCACAAAGTGGATATTCATCTGCGGTGCAAAAATACGATTAAAATTCACTTAGTTTTGATTTTTCGTGTTTGAAACGCATTGGCTTGCCTTGACTAATTTTCAATCGATGATCACCTATTCTTCCGATTGAAGCCAAAAAGTCAGCCTCTTCGCTTCAATTTTCAGCAAATGATCATCATCGAGGTTTTGGAGTACTGCAATCGTGAGTCCTTCGGTAGTGTCAAGCTGCTTGAATGCCGCTTGAAGTTCCATTGGATCGGGTTCTTTACTGGTAATTGGATTTGGATCACCTGCCGTGAGCTCTATCACCCAATTCTGTGCATAACATTTCGTGATTCTCAGTAGTTCTCGAAGATAAGCATCCAGTTCACCGGCAGATTTCGCGCTATTCACTTTCAATTTCAGCGCGTTTCTCTCTGAATGATACCAAGAAAAAGAATGTTCAATTGTGCCACTCGTTGGCGGTTCCTGCACATCGATCGCTGTAAATTGCCTAACACTTCCACCTAAAGCAATGTAGGCTTCTTCTACTTTGAGTAATTTATCGATCCTCGATTGGATAAGTTTTTCGATCGGGAACCGATTGGTCAAGAATTGCTTGCATTCGAATAGTTTCTCTTCAAAAAGATCATCGCGCTCATCCTCATCCTGAGCCGGCAGATAGATCAGTGCTTCTTCTGGTGTCATTCCTTGTGGTTCTCAGCAGATTTCTTGCGCATTCTGATATTGAGCATTTCAATAATGAGTGAATATACGAGGGCAAAATAGATATATCCTTTTGGAATGTGTTCACCAAACGCTTCAGCGACGAGGATTACACCGATTACAACTAAGAAACTGAGCGCAAGCATTTTAATCGTTGGACGTTCGGTTATAAAATCAGCAATTTGTTTGGCAAAAATCAGCATCACAATCATTGAAATGATTACTGCCAAATAAATGATAATCATCGGATTGGCTCCAGTTTGACGAGACAGATCGTTGGTCATACCAATCGCAGAAATAATGGAATCAAAGCTAAATACAATATCGACCAAAATAATTTGTGTGATCACCGAAGAGAGCGTGACTTTCCCCGTTTTCGTTACTTCTTCATGTCCTTTTATCGTTTTGTGCATTTCGATGGTGCTCTTGTAAATCAAGAACAGTCCACCGGCGAGCAGCACCAAACCTTGTCCCGTCATGGCGATGTCCCAAACAGTGAATAGTGGTGTTGTCAATTTCATGAGCATTGCCACCAAAGAGAGCAAAATTAGCCGAACAACTAAAGCGAGCGTCAAGCCAATGTTTCTAGCTTTGCGTCTTTTTTCCTTAGGTAAATTATCGGAAACGATGGATATAAAGATAATGTTATCGATTCCAAGCACAATTTCCAATAGCGTTAAGATAACCAGATACACCAATCCATCCCACGTTCCTAAAATTGAAAAATCCAAATTGCCCATTTGTTTTTATTTTTCACAAAAATAGCTGAAAATACTTCAGGAAAAAATGACGTCGGATTTAAAAACATCGGCGTGTTCTATACAGTCAATTGTTAAAAAGAAAACACATTTTTTTCTACATCGATTTGTTAAACGAAGGATTATTTGTATCATTGTGCCGTTATTCGCACAGAGTCTTTGTGCAAAAATGAATAAATCCCAACGAAATAAAAGTACTCCATTTCACACGTTACGAAATTATCCATGGATAAAACAGAATTGCAAAGCAAAAAACTTCCCGAATTAAAAACACTCGCACAAGCAAAAGGTGTAGATGGATTTGAAAAAATGAAAAAATCAGACCTCGTTGATTCACTTGCAACTGCGGTGTCTTCACCAGTCAAAGGAACTGAAAGTGCACAAAAGAAGCCGAGACGTCCTCGCGCTGTGCCGCACACTGAGATTTCCATTCAGCCAAAATTGTTCGCAACGGACAATCCGCCGAGTTCGGAAGAAACGACTTCAAACGACGGTGCAGCTGAAGTGTCAAAAAAACGCGGGCGTCGCCCTGCCTCGGAAAAAGTTGGCATTGATTTGGCAGCCAAACTCCCTCAAGATCAAGGGGATGCTCCTGTTGAGACCAGCGAAGCTATCACCGCAGATAAAAAAGAAGGATTTACCCAAAATAGAGGGCGACAAGAACGCACTCCAAATCGACCAGAGCATTCTCCAAATCGACCAGAGAAAAAAGAAGAAGGAGTTGAGCGAGCGGAACGTACTGATGTGAGAGCACAAGAACGACCCGATCATCAAAATCGTAGAAATCAACAAGGGCATAAAGGAAACAACCCAAACAACGGGAACCAAAATGGCAACCAAAACGGGAACCAGAATGGGAACCAAAACGGAAATAGACACGCAAACAACAATCCGAATGCTGCACCGAAAGACAACCGTCCTTCCAAAGAGGATGAAGAAAAGTACAGCCTCGTTGGAATTGTAGAAGCAGAAGGTGTATTGGAAATTATGCCGGATGGATACGGTTTCATGCGCTCATCGGATTACAACTATCTTCCTT
>JBFYPU010000210.1:0-9852 GCA_041303175.1 Crocinitomicaceae bacterium
AAAAAAAACGGTGTCACTTTCGCAACACCGTTTTCTCTGGTTTGATTTGTTTTTCCTGGCATTTTAAAGCCCCAACTTCTTTTTCATGTCTTTGGAAAGTCCGTCTTTGTGTAGGTAGACATTGATGGTCTTCCAGTTGAAATAACTTTCAGACACGTATAAATATCCTTCAGGATAATTTCCTGTTCCCCACGAGTTTTTCACCAAGAAATAGCGCGTTCCATTTTGATCTTTGTACAACCCAACAATGTGCATTCCGTGATCGTCCGTGGTCGTTTTGTTATCGTATCCTTCTTGACGAATTTCTGCCGTCACTTTCACTTCCTCTACTGGCGTTTCAAAAGCATTTGAAATTTTATCTGCACCAGCGTCCGAGAAATTTTTGTTGTCACTTCCTGACACTTCAATTGTACCTTCGTCCACTGGGTTGATTGCCAAACCGTTTCGGAAACTAAATCCATCTTCAGAAACATCTGCACCCCACGCCAAGCTGTATCCGTTTTCCAAGGCATATTCAGTCGCTTTGAACAAATCTTCGAGACTCACATTGTAGCTGGTTCCCCATGCCCAATTGTCAGGAATTTCCAAGAGGCACTCTTTGTTCATTTCGTGGTTAGTGAAGGAAGTCAATGAAACGTAATCGTCCATGTTCAATCCAATCGCAGTCGCGTACGATTTCGGCGTGTACTTCTTTCCATTGAGTTCAAATTCTTTGATGTCTTCACCCAAATACGCATCCAAAATTCCATTGATTGCTCCTTTCCAAGCGGTTGAAAGTGTTCCCGATCGGCTTCCTTTCATGTTAGCCAACAATCCTTGAACGGCTCCGTCCAATACCGCAAACAATTCACTGTGATTGTGTTTCTCAGAACCGTAGTTCAAACCATCGTAAACCTCCAATGGCACGATTCCATAATTGCGAATCACATATGGAATGTCGTGAAATGCACCACCTTCCGAAAAATTGACTTTCCCATCCATACGGATGTATTTCTCTGCTTTGCTTTCATACGCTTTGCGCACAATAAACATTTCAGACAGCAAATCTGGGTTTTTATTTCCATTTCGAATCAATTCTGATTCAAAGAACGATAGCGCTGAAAAGCTCCAGCACGTACCTGTAAAACCTTGACTTTGCACGGGAGTCGCGTCCAGGTGCGCCAGTTTCGTGAACTTGTATTCACTCCCTTCGTTATTGGTTACCGGCTCAGAATAGCCGAACTGTGCATTTCCAAAATTGATCGATGCGACAATCAGCGCAACAAGAACAACTGTTTTTCTCATTTTAGACATATTTAGAATTCCAAATATACGGAACACGAGGGTGTCAGCAAGAATAATTCCAAAAATGAATGTACTTATTTCAAGATCCACCCTTGAAGTCCAAGAGCTTCTACTTTTCCGTTGATTTCTTTCAAGGATTCATCCGAAAGCGCCGCTCCAGCAGAAACGCGGTGAAGGCCATTTTGAACATCGAGAACGAATGCGTTCAATCCTTCTTGCTTCAATTTTGCCACCAAGTTTTTTGCGTTCGTTTCACTGCCAAAACACCCTACAATAACGTGCATTGCGTTGGGTTGAACCACCGTTTTTGACGCTGGAGCCTCTTGTTTTTCCACAACAGGTATTTCCATTGAAGTAAGTTCGCTTTGCGGTGTGTCAAGTTTCACAAATACATACGCATCTTCGGTGAAGCGATAGGTGATCACGTTACTTGGAACTTCCAAGCCGTCAATTTGTTCTTGGAGTGTCGGTTCCGTACTTTTCTCAAAAACGATGTCCCTGGTAAAACTAGATTGGCCATAGACACCCTCTGCTGTTGTGTAGAACGGATTAAAATCTTTAATCGAAAGCATTCCAGATTCCAACACATCAGTGCGCATAGGAATCCAAAAAGAATAGAAGGCAATTGGTAAGAAGCATGCCGCAGCAACATATTTCCATCGACGTTTCGTGCCTGTTGGTTGCACCAGAGGAATGATTTTCGCCTCAGCTTGTGCTTCAACGAGTCGCGGTTCAGCAACAATTTTGGTTGTTTCCGCTGAAACCCATTCTTCCTCTACTTCCACCAAAACAGGCGCAAGCACGACCGGCTCAATCGAAATGGCTTCGGCACGAATTCCTTCGACTTCCTTTTGAGTAATGAAATGTACTTGATCGAGTCCAAATGAAGCCAAAAGGAGGTTGAAAAAACGATCTTGTTCGAAGCGTAAATTGTTTTCCGCATCCAAGAATAGAATTCCAACACGGTCCAATTCAATGCGCTCTCCTTTTTTGAGACGGAAATTCCATTCTGAAACAACACCACTCAATTCACGGTTGGCCTCATCAAAAGAAAACGAACCGCGTTTAGCCAATTCGCTGATCAGTAAACCATCGTTTGAAACCAGTTGTTTGTTGAACAACAACGACTTACGAGGCGGCAGCATGATTCCTTTGTCGTAGTCGATTTTCGCAGAAAGTTGCTCAGCCACAAACCCACCAAAAGCTGGTACAATCACACAATTGTGACGCAACAATAAATCTCCTATGGCTTGTTCAATGTGTTTCATCTACTTACAAAGATACGAAATGCTACTGGGAATACGGACTTTTCAGGCAATTGTTACAAAAACGACCTTACTTTTTCCACATCTTCTGGCACATCGATGTTCGGTGTTTCAATGTTGGTTTCCACTACGCGGATTGGAAATCCGTAATACATCCACCGAAGCTGCTCGAGCGATTCAATTTTTTCCAAGCGGGTTGGTGCCAAATTCACCAATTTCATCAACGTTTCCTTTCTGTAGGCATAGACGCCAATGTGTCTATAAAATTGAAAATCAGCGAGATCTGATTCTGCGCAATTATGCTCGTTTGGAATCGAACTCCGCGAAAAGTAAAGTGCGTCATTTGCATGATTCAATACCAGTTTGATGCGATTGGGATTCTCTTTGTCCGCCTGCGAAACGTCCGCAATTCCTAGGGTAGCGATCTGCACTTTTTCATCCTGAAACGCCACCAATAATTGATCGAGTTGTCGGAAATCAATCAGCGGCTCATCTCCCTGAATGTTAATGATCACATCTGCATCCATTTCTTTGGCTACTTCGCCACAGCGATCCGTCCCCGTTTTATGGTCAACAGAAGTCATCACCACCTTTCCTCCAAAACGCAAAACTTCTTGGAAAATGCGTTCATCATCGGTTGCTACAATCACCTCTGTAAGTACTGTAGATTTCGCGGCGCCTTCATACACCCGTTGTATCATTGATTTTCCATTCAAATCGATCAATGGTTTACCAGGAAACCTAGAAGAAGAATACCGCGCAGGAATAATTCCGATGCACTTCATGCCTAGAATTTCATTTGGAGTTGCAAAATAAACGTGCGTGGAGCTTGAATATCTCCTGGACGTGTTACGTATTCAGCGTTGAAGAGGTTGTTGATGATAAATCCAACGCGATAATGTTCCGCAAAATTATAACCCAATCTAAAATCCACAACGAGAGCACCCTTGTTGTTGAGGAGTCTGTATTCTTTCAATCCAGGGAGAATGCTCGTTCCTGGTACAATTTCTTCCTCAAAGATGCGGTCAATGTTGTTCATAAAACTATTGTATCGTGCACTAAATCCAATACTTATTCCCTTCCATTCGGCTTCAATATCGGCTTTCACCAAATGTCGGAAACGGTACTTTAGCACAGTTGTAGTTGTATCCGAGAAGGTAGATAAATAGGCAGAGTCCGTATTCAAACTAATCGGATTCATGTAGGTATATCCGACCAAGGAAGTCAGTTGGACTTCTTTGATTTTCCCTTGACTATTGAAGGAGAATTCGACTCCAGAAATGCGTGCTTTTTCAGCATTTTGCGCTTGGAATCCAAACCATTTGTTGATGTATCCAGCATCTTCTGGATTCAAACTCCATGGAATTGAGTCCGGTTTAAATTGGTTAAAGGTAAATTCCATCATGTTGTTGTATTGATTCACAAAACCAGCAACATCGATCAACCCTTTCCATTCCTTTCCAATTTTTACAGCTTGTTTGAACCCAATTTCAGCCGCCCACCCAACTTCAGGGCGAAGGTTTGGATTTGGGAAAACGTTCAATGCACCAACGGACGTTTGTGTGTAACGCTCAGCAACGGATGGATACCGAATCCCTTGTCCGAATGACGCTCGAAGGTGCGTGTATTCTGCCAATTTGTAATGAGCCCCAAGGCGAATAATTGGATAAACTGGCAGCACAAGTGCAGAATCTTTTCCAATATAAAAATCGGAATCTCCCGTTCGTCCATCCTGTTCGAAATATTCCATTCGAATTCCTCCTGTTAAATCAAGTCGCTTAAAATGCTGGTCGTATTGTCCATAGGCGGCTACGTTCGTTGAATAATGATCTCCAAATAAGTTGGAGAGTACGTCGGAACGGAGGTAAGTTGCTCCTGCGGTAACAGCCGAACCATTTGCCCATTTCCGTTGAAATTGGTAATCTGCGAAGCTTGTGTAGGCGTCAGAGCTTTGCGATGGATTAGAAATATTGACGTTTCCAATTCTGTAAAAACGCGTTTTAATGCTATGCAAGTTCTTATGTTTGTCATACATTTTGATGTACGGATCAATGCTGATTCGTGACCCCGTGTTATACGTTAGGGTTGATGCAGCATTACTTGTGTCTGCTCCTCCACTTGGTGTATATGCCAACGAATCACTTTCCCAAATGATAAAGTTTCCGGTTTTTTGAAACTGAAAATTGAAGCCAACACCAGCTTTGATATTCTTGTATTTTTGCGGACGAATATAAAAGGTACCGCTCAATCTTGCTCTACCTTCCGTTTCTCCTGCGCGGTAGCCATCTGAGAGAAATCCATTTGTAGAAACCGTGTAGCCGACGTTCTTATACATTTTGGAGTTGTAGACGTCAGCTTGGTAAAACATTGGGCTCGTGGACCACCATTTTAGGGATTCTCGTCGGGGATTTCCATAAACTCCAGATTGAACTTTGATGCGCGTTTCACCTTTTAACGTTGGTTCCCGTTCTGTAATTGAAATGAGACCGTTCAACGCGCCCGATCCGTACAAAACAGAAGAAGCACCCTTCATAATTTCAATTTGCGAAGCAGCCTCCATTGGAACTGAATTCCATTTTGTGTCGCCCGCATCACCGGAAAGCAAGGGCATTCCATTCCACAAAAGCAGCACACGACTTCCTGCACCATATGCAAAACCACTTCCACCACGGATGCTTACCTGTCCATCCATAGCATAGACACCCGGACTTTGGTCTATGGCTTCTTCCAAATTTGTTATCCCTTTATTGTCGATCAGCTCAGGGCGGATGATTTCCATTGAGATAGAAACGTCCTCAATTTCTTGATCACGTCTTCCAACAGAAACCACTACGGTTTTAAGGTCAATTATGGGGGGGCTCATTTTCACATTGTGCACACCGGGTGCGTTTAACACAACCGTATCATTTGCATACGTTTGAGCACTATAGATTAGTGTTACGGGGTAACTCACTGGGTTAATGGTATATGACCCATCAATGTCGGAGATCGCTTTTTCCCCTGACAGTGCTGTGATCTTCGCTCCGTAAATCGGTTCTTTGGAATCCGCGTCCTCAATAATTCCCGTTACCTGTGTAAAAGCACTGATTGGAAGCGATAAAAAAAGTAATAGTATGTTTTTCATAGACGAATTATTCGTAAATTCAAGATGCCTAAAATACCATTTTTTGTGGATTATACCTACTTACACCATCGAATTGCATTAACAATGCTTCATGGTATCGGTCCAAGAAAAGCGCGAAAGCTCATTGATATCCTAGGAGATTGTGAACCGATATTTGCGCTCTCTGCCCTCCAATTATCGCGGAGAACAAAACTAAAGAAATCGTTCATCGAGGGCATGAGGCGCGAAGAAGCATTGGAGCGGTCTCTTCCAATTGTCTCATTTATAGATAAACACGCGATTGATGTTGTTTATTATTTGGATGATGGTTATCCGAAGCGATTGGCAGAATGCCCAGATGCGCCACTTTTATTATACAAAAAAGGAACAAATCCTTTACACTATTCGCGCTGGGTTTCTGTGGTTGGAACGCGCAATGCAACTGCCTATGGAAAGACGATTTGTAAAGAATTAATTCGTTCATTTCAGGGAAAAGACATCGTGGTGGTGAGTGGACTCGCCTTGGGAATTGACGCGTATGTGCATCGCTATTGTGTTGAATTTGGAGTGCCGACAGTTGCTGTTTTGGGTCACGGCCTAGATAGAATTTATCCCACTAGCAATCGTGAATTGGCCAAGCAAATCTTACAAGACGGTGCGCTTTTGACCGAGTACCCACCCAACACCTTGCCAGATCGGGAAAATTTTCCACAACGCAATCGCATTGTTGCGGGCTTGTGCGATGCCACCGTTGTGGTCGAAAGTCGATCAAAGGGCGGCTCATTGATCACAGCAGATCTCGCCAATGGATATGACAGGGATGTTTTCGCTTTTCCGGGAAGTGTTTTGCTGTCGACCTCATCGGGTTGCAACGACCTCATTCGTTCGAACAAAGCACACCTCATCCAATCCGGAGAAGAAGTCCTCACGTGGATGAATTGGCAGGAAGCGCCATCTGTTTTAGTGCCAAAACAGATTCAGCGCCATCCAAAGCTCACTTCGATTCAAAAAGCTATTACAGGTGCATTGAGCAGCCAGCCTCTTCACATTGATGATCTTGCGGCAAAAACGAAGATGAATCTCTCGAGCTTAAATATTGAATTATTCGGTTTGTTGATGTCAGGAGTGCTCGAAGAGCTTCCCGGCAAACGCTTTGTTATGGCATAAAAAATGGCATCCATTTCTGAACGCCATTTGAATAAATTTACGGTCGGTGATTATCTTCTAACACCAATACTATAAAGTCTTCTGTTATCGACTACATCGCCCAACTTGGTGAGTGATTTACGTGCGTTTGCTTGCAATTGCCCTCTTGCTGCATCTTGCAGTTTTTTAACCTCTAGTTGGTAATCCTTCGCAGCGGGAGCTTTGGTCGTTTTAATCACTTTCACGACGTAAACCCCAGCATTTCCTTCAATAGGAAGTGTTTTTTGTCCGTCTTTCATTGATGCGAAAAGCGCACCAATAACTTTGGGTTCAAACCCTGCGTTTGGCAATTGCGTGTTGGCCATCGTCACTTCCGCATCCATGATGGTTGACCCTTTAATTTGATCCAATTTCTTCCCAAGCATTTGAGATGTAAAACGCTTCGTTTTGAGCTCTTTCAAGTACGCATCTGTCATAAGCAATTTCACGTCTTCAAATTTCGGTTCTCCCTTTTCCACTTTTCCAGCAAAAACAGCGATGAGGAAACGGTCTTTATCCTTGACCGGAGAACTAACCAACGTACCTACTTCGGAATCTTCGCTAAATGCCAATTTCAAAATTTTATCTTCGGCAAAACGAGTGTTGAATCCAGTAAGCAATGGCGAATTATCTTTCAATTCGATGGTGCGTGCAAAATAATCTCCGCGCGCCGCAATGGTGTCGAAACGCTCTACTCGCTTGTATGGATCATTAATTGCGGACAATTGTGCATCAAGTTTATACAACAAATCGTATGCTTCTTGCTCAATCGCTTTTGAAGTTACCTTACTCGGAACTAATGTTCGTTGGATCACCGCCAAGCGAGGATATTGTTTTCCTTTTCTCGCTGTCACTTGAATGATGTGGAAACCAAATTGAGTTTTCACTTTTCCAATTTCACCAATTGGTTTATCCGCTACATACGTTGCAAATTCCTGCACCATATCTCCGAAGAAGAAATCCCCTAAATCACCATCCTTTTCTTTCGAACCTGCATCGCCGCTATATTTTTTCACGTAGTCAACAAAGTTTCCATTGTTCACTGCTTTTAGGATGCTGTCTGCCAAAGCTTCTTTCACTTTAACATCGTCACCTTCGGCCACGCTTATCAAAATGTGACGCGCATTGATCGTGTCAGCCGTAAAGCCAATCACTTTCCCCATCATTTGCGTCCCGTTGATTTCATATGGACCAACAATTTCGCCAACCGCGGCTGCATCAAACAAAGGCTGAACTCCATCAGGATAGGTGAGGTAACGGCCTTCTTGTGCTTTTCTGTGAGATTTTGGAATCGCAGTACAAAATGGTGTGCTTGTGTAGAATCCGATTTCGCTGTGCATTTTATTCACAACAAACGTTGAATCATTTGTTGTTGCCGCGAACGCCACTTTCAAGCTGTCCATTGTTTTGTTGAATGCATTCGTGTCCGCTTTGTTGGGTTGAATTTTGATGTCCAACAGGTGAATTTTGCGCGCGTTTTCTTTAACTTGATATTTCTTGTCGTTTTTGTGCGCTTCAAAGAAAGCCAACAATTTTTTGTCGTCAACTTTAAACTCTGTATCAAGTACATCGCGGAATAGTTTTACGACAAACTTGATTGTTTTTTTCTCGTTTTGAGCCAAATAATCATTTTTTGCCTCCAAATTAGTGACGTAAATACCTTGTCCTAGAATGTCAAAATACTTTTCTTGACGGCGTTTCTTTTTGTAGTATTCTTCCGTTGTTTTCCACGCTTCGATTTCTTCTGGTTTGTCGGAATCTCTCATTTGGTTCACTCTTTCTTTCAACTTGTTTGGGCTGAAAGCTTTTGTGATACTATCTGTGAATGCTGGAGAATTCAAGAATTCTTGTTGTGGTGAGAAACCACCTGTTGCATATAAATATGCTTCAAACTCGTCATCACTCACCTCAATTCCAAGCGCTTCGTATTCCTTTTCGAGCAACTGCTCTTCAACAAATGATTTCCACACTTGATTTTCATCCACATCTTGTGGTTGTTGACCTTGTTGCTGAGCGGCTTGCGCAGCGTTTTGACGAGCAATTTCGTATGCTTCATTGAATTTTTTCTCGTCAACTTTTTCACCATAAATGGTTCCAATTCCGTAGACTGGTTCGTCTCCACCTGTGATTTTTGACCAGTCTCCCATGATAAATGCCATAAGAGCCACTCCAATCACTATAAGTACTAACCAACCGTTATCACGTATTTTCCCAATAATTGCCATCTGTGCTATTTTCTAAATAAGTCTGCGAATATAAAGAGATGTATCCACATATAAAAGGAATTGCAATATATTCTTGAAAACGAGACGGAATAGGTAGAAATAAAAAAATCCACATCAGAACTTGATGTGGATTTTAATGTGTTTGAAATCAAACTTACAGACCTCCTCCTCGCTCTATAATTATTCGTTGTTCTTCCAGTTTTTTCTTTTCAGCTTCTTCTGCTGCTTTTTTCTTCGCAGCTTCCTCTGCGGCTTTTTTCGCTGCTGCTTCTTCCGCTGCCTTTCTTGCTGCTTCTGCTTCTGCTGCTTGGCGTTTTGCTTCTTCCGCTTCGCGACGTGCATTTTCTGCTTCTGCCGCCCTTTTAGCTGCCTCTTCTTTTGCCGCTTGTTCTGCTCGGGCTCGTGCTGCTTCTGCTTCGGCTGCTTGACGGCGCGCTTCTTCAGCTTCTGCCGCTTTTTTAGCGGCTTGTTCTGCTCGGGCTCTTGCCGCTTCTGCTTCTGCTGCTTGACGACGTGCGTTTTCTGCTTCCGCGGCTCTTTTGGCTGCCTCTTCCTTTGCTGCTTGCTCTGCTCGGGCTCGTGCTGCTTCTGCTTCTGCTGCTTGACGACGTGCGTTTTCAGCTTCCGCTGCTTTTTTAGCCGCCTCTTCCTTAGCCGCTTGTTCTGCGCGAACTCTTGCTGCCTCACTCTCCGCTGCTTGACGGCGAGCGTTTTCCGCTTCTGCTGCTTTTTTTGCCGCTTCGGCCTCTGCAGCCTTTTTCGCTGCTTCAGCCTTTGCTTTATCTTCCTC
>JBFYPU010000211.1:0-14897 GCA_041303175.1 Crocinitomicaceae bacterium
ATTGACGGGATGGAATTGGTTGGCTCCGATAGTCAAGGCGAAATAGAAACGGAATTGATGGTAATCGAAACAGAAGACCACAAATCCTTGCAATACGTCTCAGACCGTGTATATGATCGCGGAACAATTTTAACTTTCAAACCGAATTTCAGAGAAACCGATGAATACATTCAATCGCCATATATGGATAATCGGCTCGGTGTGTGGAATGCGCTTAAAGTTGCGGAAACACTTGAAGATGGAGCTATTGTTTTTTCCACCTACGAAGAACACGGAGGAAACTCGGTTGGATTTTGCGCACGCTTTCTCTACGAAAAGTATAGCATTTATCGCAATTTGATTTCCGACATCACATGGGTGACACACGGCGTAAAGCATGGCGGTGGTGTTGCCATTTCAATGCGCGATAATGGGTTACCAAGGCGTTCATTTTTAAATGAAATCATTCAACTCGCTAAGGATTCCGGCGTTGCCTTTCAATTGGAAGTAGAATCGGCTGGCGGAAGTGATGGCGGAGTCTTGCAAAAATCAGATCTCCCGATGGATTGGTGTTTCATTGGTGCTGCTGAAGACAACGTGCACACCCCTGATGAGAAAGTATTTAAGTACGACATCAAGTGTATGCTGGAGTTGTACAACTACTTGATGGTGCATTTGTGATCGCGATGAAGAACTTAGGGGGAAATTGAGCCAGATGGTTAAAAAATGACTCTGATCATACCGAATCCCCTTGTGTTTGAGAAATAAACCATTTTTCTGAATCCACATAACCCCTCACCTATTAAACACCCCTTCTCGCGCCCTTACGCAGGCGGAGAGCTTTGTGCAGAATTTTGCTGGAACGGCGCGCAGCTGTGAGCGACCAGCGGAAGCTCCACAGTGCGCATGTCGTTCTGCAAAAGGCAAAGAAACTCGGAGATGGAGAAAGATGAAGGCGCCCAAACTCTTATCAAAAAAAAAGACCCCTCTTTCAAGCGGTCTTTCTAAAAACTGTATTAATGAATTGGTCTATGCCATCGCTACTTTAGGTGCAGCGGATTTGATTGCTTCGCTTGATTCTGCTTCAAATTTCTCGAAGTTTTTCACGAATTGTGCAGCCAATTTGTTTGCTGTTTCGTCGTACGCATTTTTATCTGCCCACGTTTCTCTTGGGTTCAAGATTTCCGTTGGAACACCTTCGCAGGATGTTGGTATTGCCAATTCGAAAACAGGAAGTGTTGAAAATTCAACATTATCCAATTTACCATTCATCGCAGCGGTAATCATTGCGCGTGTATATGACAACTTCATTCGGCTACCAACTCCATACGATCCGCCCGACCAACCTGTGTTGATCAACCAAACTTTTATGTCTGTTCCGTTTAATTTATTCCCAAGTAACTCTGCGTATTTCGCAGGGTGCAGAGGTAAAAACGCCGCGCCAAATCCTGCAGAGAATGTTGTTTGCGGTTCTGTAACTCCCATTTCAGTACCCGCAACTTTCGCTGTGTAACCAGACATGAAGTGATACATTGCTTGCTCTTGTGTCAATTTTGAAATTGGAGGCAATACACCAAAGGCATCAGCTGTCAAGAAGAAAATATTCTTTGGAGCTGGTCCAGAAGATGGGTTCATGACATTATCGATGTGGTGAATTGGGTAAGAAACACGTGTATTTTGTGTAATCGAACCGTCTGTGTAATCCGGAGTTGAAGATCCTTCTACGAAGCCAATGTTCTCAAGGATCGCTCCATATCGAATGGCGTCATAAATTTGTGGTTCTGTCTCGCGCTTCAAATCGATTGTTTTTGCGTAGCAGCCACCTTCGAAGTTGAATACTGAATTTTCCGACCAACCGTGCTCATCGTCACCAATCAATTTTCGATCTGGATCCGAAGAAAGAGTTGTTTTACCTGTTCCAGACAATCCAAAGAAAACAGCCGTATCACCATCTTGTCCGACGTTCGCAGAACAGTGCATGGAAAGTACATTTTTCTCGTGTGGAAGTAAGAAATTCAAGACGGAGAAGATTCCTTTTTTGATCTCACCTGTATAGCCTGTTCCACCAATGATGATCATTTTCTTCGTGAAATTGATCACCGCAAAATTGTGGCTACGTGTCCCGTCAATTGCTGGATCTGCTTTGAAACCAGGAATGCACACGACGTGCCAATCTGGATTGAAATCTAGAAGTTCATTGTCAGTTGGACGAAGGAACATGTTGTATGCGAATTGATTGGACCAAGCTGTTTCTGTCACCACACGGATGTTCAAACGAAATTGTTCGTCTGCACACGCATAAGCATCGCGAACGTACACATCTCGATCGGTCATGTATGCTTTCATTCGATTGTAGAGTGCATCAAATTTTTCTGGTGCAAACTGAATGTTGATATCTCCCCACCAAACAGAATTTTCTGTTTTTTCGTCCAAAACAATGAAACGATCTTTTGGAGATCGACCTGTGAACTCACCCGTTTCAATCGCTAGAGCACCTGTATCAGTCAACATTCCTTGACCATTGATGATCGCATCTTCGATCAATTCCGATGGTGTTAAGTTCCAGAATTGATTTCCTAGATTCACTAAACCAATTGATTTGTTCAGATTTGCATTGTTTCCTCGCTTACCAAATACGTCCATAAAAATTAAATTTTCAAGCTAAATCGCTTTATTTAGAATCACAAAATTAAGGCATTATTACACAGAATGAGAAAAAATGACGAGTAGTTTCCCACAATGCAGCGAAAAGATTGTTAACATTTAGTGAAAAAAAAGTGAAGATTTGAGTTAGTGTATTTTTAACCAAAACCAGTTAACTCTCAGCAAATCACAGATGAATTACGACTTATGGTCAGTAGGTAGATTCTTAAGCCAAATCGCGCAGCGCTTCGACAGCAGACCGAATATTTTTCCGAACATCTAAAATGCTGGCATCTTGCATGTAGCAGGGTGCGGTCACAATATTGTTCGTGCGGTCAACGAGAATTTCACGTACCGATTTCTTTTCAGCAATTGCTCCTGTTTTTTCCAAGCCTCCCATAAATTCATTGATATCGTATGGGCTCGGTTCGGCGTCTGTTCCAATGGTCATTGTAGGTGTGTACATCGAACCTTCTAATGCTTTTGCCAACACAATAGGACTTACACAAAGGGCCGCAATGGGTTTTCCAACGTTGACCAGATTGACAAGCAGCAACTTTACCTCAGGAAGAATGTCTCCATCGGGTCCATCAAATGCCCATTTCGTGAAATTCTTGGCACTACCAAATCCACCAGGAATGACCAAGGCATCCATATCAACAGGATCCACATCAGCTATATTTTTGATGGATCCTCGCGCAATTCGGGCAGCTTCAACCAACATGTTTCGCGATTCGTTCATCACTTCACCAGTAAGGTGATTGACAACGTGATATTGCGGGGCATCCAAAGCAATGCAGAGTGCTTTCGCTCCAATTTCTTCAATTGCCAAAAGCGTTAAAACGGCTTCTTGAATTTCCACGCCATCATATACACCACAACCCGAAAGTAATACGCCAATTGTCATTTTACTCAACGTTTAATTATGGAAAAACATACGAAATGGATTCCTTTGTGCCATCGAGCAACAAAATGATTTCGCTTCCAGTAGTTTCATTCAAGGCTAGCGCTTTGATGTCAAATTTTAGCGTTTCCGAAACCAACTCACGGCACGAATCGCCATTTGAATGGTGAATCAACTTAATGGAACGTTTCGCTGGCAACGATTTCATAACGCCTTCACTTCCAATCAAGTCGTATGAATGATCTTCGCAACCTCCTGAATATTCCACCTCAAGAATCAAGGTATTTCCTTCCAGCAAAACAGAATTGATCGTAATTGGATCCGATTCCTGAGAAATGTCACCCAGTTGCGCTTTTTTCACATCTATAGGTTCAATTTCTAGTACTTCTTTCGTATTGTTACACGAGAAGAGAAACGCACTAAGAACAAGTATTGAGAATAATTTCATCTGTCTAATTTTACTGGTTTATTGGTGTAAGCTCAAATATAATACCAACAACTGAATAAAAGGAGTTAAAGGTGAAATATTCCTTTTTGCTTTCCGTAACTTTGTGTCATGAAAACAAAGACGCTCAAGAAAAATAAGGTAAATGTTGTTACCCTAGGTTGTTCCAAAAACATCTTCGATTCGGAGGTTCTGATGGCACAATTAAAAGCGAATAAGTTCGAAGTGGAACATGAAGCGCAACAAGACGACTCCGAAATAGTGATTATCAATACCTGTGGATTTATTGACAATGCAAAGCAAGAATCCATTGATACCATTTTACGTTATGCCGATGCAAAGAACGAAGGTTTGGTCTCCAAAGTATACGTTACTGGCTGTCTTTCTGAACGCTACAAAGATGAATTGATCCTTGAAATTCCGGAAGTAGACGCGTTTTTCGGTACTCGAGAGCTGCCCCGTCTGCTGAAAACATTGAAAGCCGATTACAAACATGAATTGGTTGGTGAGCGCTTGTTGACAACTCCTTCGCATTACGCCTATTTCAAAATTGCAGAAGGCTGCGATCGACCTTGCTCCTTTTGTGCGATACCCTTGATGCGCGGCAAACACATTTCCACACCGATGGAGGAATTGGTGAAACAGGCGAAAAGTTTGGCGGCGCAAGGTGTGAAAGAATTGATGTTGATTGCTCAGGATTTGACCTATTACGGATTGGATCTCTACAAAAAACGTGCTCTAGCCGATTTATTAAATCAATTGGCAGACGTGGAAGGAATTGAATGGATTCGATTACATTACGCCTTTCCAAGTGGATTTCCAATGGATGCGCTTGAAGTGATGCGAGATAGAGATAACATCTGCAACTATTTGGATATTCCGCTTCAACATGGTTCGACGTCCATACTGAAAGCAATGCGCAGAGGAATTACCCGCGAGAAAACAGAAGAATTGATCGCCGAGATTCGTGCAACGGTACCTGGTATCGCGATTCGAACAACAATGATTGCTGGCTATCCAGGTGAAACAGAAGCAGATTTTCAAGAAATGTATGATTTTGTGGAACGCTCACGCTTCGATCGTTTGGGCATTTTTACCTATTCACACGAAGAAAATACACACGCCTACGATTTTGAAGACGACGTACCAGAAGAGGTGAAACGCGAGCGGGCTGATAAAATCATGGAATTGCAATCGGGTATCAGCCACGAATTGAACCAAGAAAAAATTGGAAAATCTTACCGTGTGTTGTTTGATCGAATTGAGGGTGATTACTTCATCGGACGTTCTGAATTCGATTCTCCTGAGGTGGACAACGAAGTCTTGGTCAAAAAAACAGCCGAAAACTACCTGCGAATTGGCGATTTTGCTACTGTGAAAATCACAAAAGCCGATCATTACGATTTGTATGGTGAAGTGATTGAAGCTAACTAATTCTCTTCCTGAATGAAGGAGAGAATAATTTGCTACCCGTCTGCCTTCGGTGGTGAAGGATTTGACGATTGAATCACACTGCTTTTGATCTTCTACACAGCTAATATAACCCTCCAATAATTTGATATTTTCACCATATGAAACAATTGACCTACTCTATTTTGGGAGACGAAGATAAACTGCTCTTCGAAAAAGAATATGACGAGAACGGACGTCTTCTCCACAGCATCGATCGCACTCAAAATCCACGTGAGGAGACACACTACACCTTTAATGAACAGGGACAGCTCGTTCGTGAGGTGCTCATGAATGATGGCCGAATTTACGATGAGCATGAATACGATTTCAATGAGAAAGGTGAAATAAACGAGCAGCGACACCTCATCAATGGTGATTTATACGAAAAAGTAGTACTCGAAACGACCGATTTTGGCTACCAGCACCGCACCATACAGGAGGATGAAGAAATCGAACGAAAAGAACACGAGGGCGATGCCAATCAATTCACCGTTCGGTATTTTGAATACGGCGAATTGGCTGAAACACATGTTCACACCTACGATACTTCAGCGAAAACCCGTACAATTTCAGTGACCTTTCCAGGATCTGACGCATCAGTCACGCGCGTTGAAACATACGATGAAAACGATAAATTGATAGCAGAAGTGCTCTACCACGCCAGCGGTGAAATTCAACAAGAATGGTCACGCAGCGTCATCACTGAGACAGAAACAATAGAAAACCTTGTGGATAGTGACCGACCAGAAAACACCTTTCGTTTAAACGTCATGAGTGATGCCAACGGTAACATTATTAGCAAGGAGAAGTGGGGAATCAAAGACAATCTAATTGCTTTTGAGAAAAACAATTACGACGAAGCAAACCGCTTGGTCGAAACAGTGAAAATGAATGGTCAAACAAAAGTTCACTTAAGATTTGAATACCAGGACTGATGGGTAAAATCAAAACTCACCTATTTCTTTACGCATTTGTTTGTGCACTCTTTTTGCTGATTACAGGTCCTATCCTATTTTCGGAAGGAATGTTCATGGATGGGCTCATGCATGCCACTATCTCCCGCAATATGGCGGATGGAATGGGATCATTTTGGGATCCTCACCTCACTTCCACCCTATTTCCTCACTATTTCGAGCACCCGCCATTGGTTTTCGGACTTCAATCCATGTGGTTCAGCGCCTTTGGTGATTCCATTTTTGTGGAGCGATTTTACTCACTCACGATGTGCATCATCACAGGTTGGATACTTGTGTTAATTTGGAAACAACTCGGAAACTCCATCAAAACTGGGTGGATTCCCTTGTTCTTTTGGGTAACCGTTTCCAATGTTTCTTGGGGTTGTGCGAACAATATGCTTGAAAACACGATGACTGTGTTTGTTGTTTTAGCAGCATTGTTCTACCTAAAAAGTCGGGATAAGCGAACCTTCATGTACCTGACCTTGTGTGGCATTGCCTTGTTTTTAGCGTTTATGTCGAAGGGCTTTGTCTCGCTCTACATCTGGTCGATGCCCTTTTTTGCATGGCTCCTTTTCAGAAAAGAGAATTTCATTCAGATGGCGCTTCACACGATCGTTGTTGTCGGAACAACTGTGCTGCCAATGATCATCATTTTACTGACCTCATCTGAAGCTATACATTACCTTACTTCCTATTTCGACAACCAAGTCGTGGGTAGCATACAGAACATGTCAACGGTGAACAATCGATTTGCCATATTTTGGGAATTTTTACAACACATTCTCTTGCCATTGGGTGTTGCTCTTCTAATCGTTCTAACAACGCTTTTTAAAAAAATTCCAATCAAGATTACGAGAGAACGGAAAATGGTTGTGCTCTTTTTTCTTCTCCTTGTTTTCTCTGGTATTTTTCCAATCACAATTAGCTTGAAGCAGCGTGGTTTTTATATTCTTACCGTTTATCCACTCTTGGCAATCGCGCTTTCGACCTATTTATATCCTTTGCTTCAGCAGCTTAAAAACCAAATTGTGATGCCCAAAACGGGACGAATTGCATTTACAACAGTTACTACTGCAATGGTTGTCGCAAGCATCGTGATATCAATTATTTCTTCAGGGCGTTTAGGGCGAGACAATGAGTTGATCGAGGATGCTCATGCGGTCTCCAACATTAGTGGGGAAAATACGACAATTTCCATCAGTCCAGCGATTCGAGCCGAATGGAGTGTAAGTAGTTACTTTATGCGGTATCACAAAATCAGTTTGGATGCGGGCAGCTCCAAGTCACATTCCTACCTCCTAACTAACCCTTTGGATCGAGTCGACAAGCAGCTGTTTAAGGAGCTCCACCTCGATCTTAACAACTACCGGTTCTATCAACGAATCGAATAATTTCGTATCATTGTTTCCTAAACATGAAATTTACGTTTCTGATGCGCAAACTGCTCATTGCTTTGATTCTACTACCTATAACATCTTTTGGTCAATTGACCGGAAAAGTAGCAGACAGCAAAACATCTGAAGCAATTTACGGTGTAAAAATCAATAGTTCAGAAGGTCAAAAAACGTTATCCGATTTCGACGGATTGTTCACCATCGACGTTTCAAACTTCCCTGTTTGGCTCGTATTTAGTTCCATCGATCACACGACAGATTCACTACTCGTTTCATCCTCTTCAAAACCTGTTTCATTCGCATTAAATCCTATTTATCAGGAAATTATGACTGTGGTGGTGTCTGCGAATAAGCGCGACGAAAGCGTTGAAGAAGTTTCCATTTCTATGGAAGTCTTGAAACCTGAATTGATCGAAAACAAAGGATTTGTGAACCTTGAACAGGCTGTGGATCAAACACCTGGAGTATTCGCGATGGATGGACAAGTGAGCATACGTGGTGGTGGTGGTTATTCCTATGGTGTTGGAAGTCGAGTACTTGTGCTCACGAATGGCATTCCACTTGTTTCTCCCGATCTCGGCGATGCAAAATGGAACTCCATTTCTTTGGAATCCATGTCGCAGATCGAAATCACAAAAGGCGCTTCTTCGGTTTTGTATGGCAGTAGTGCTCTGAATGGAACCATTTCTATTAGTAGCAAAGAACCCACTAAGGAGGGCGAACTCCGTGTAAAATTACAATCACTTATTTACGACAATCCAAAACGGGAAACGCTCAAATGGTGGACGAAAAATCCTGCGAATATTGAACTGTCTGTTTACAACGGAAAAATGTACGATCGCTGGGGCTATACCATTTCTGTGAGTGGTTTCAAGGATGAAGGATACAAACAAGGTGAAGCCGAAGATCGCGCGCGACTGAGTGGTTTGTTTGTGTTGCGTCCGAAAAAATTAAAACGGTTCAAATTTGATCTCAACTATTCAGGCCAAGTGGAAGGTCTGCATAAATTTATCTTATGGGAAAGCGATGTCTACGGGTATACACCATCTGGAGGACTCTCAAGCAACCCGAGCGACAATACCTTGACTTATGAAAAATCGGTTCGACTAAATGTTGATCCTTCCATGAAATACGTCGATAAATCAAATGGCGTGCATCAATTGAAAACGCGCTATTATTTGGTGACCATTGGCGGTTCTTCCTCCTTTTACTCGGCGAGTTTGGCTCAAATGTACTATGCTGATTATTCGTATCAGAAATCGTGGCGCAATGTACATCACCTCACGGCAGGTCTCACAAACACGTACAATACGGTGAAAAGTGGTGTTTTTGGAGATCATTTTTCCAAAAACGTGGCGAGCTATGCACAATACAATTTCAAACGAGAGCGGTTTGATTTCACGGCGGGTGTTCGAGCAGAGTATTTCCAGATGGACGACCGAGAGCCTGATTCTCAAATTACGTTTGGGAAGAAAGAAATCAAATCCCCGCTTTATCCAATTCTTCGTGCCGCAGCGCATTATGCGATCACAAAATTCACACATGTTCGGGCATCAGTAGGACAAGGAATTCGCTTTCCAAGTGTGAGTGAGCGGTATGCAAATACCTCCAACGGTGCGATTTATATTTTCCCGAATCCTGATCTTACACCAGAGCGAGGATGGTCCGCAGAACTTGGATTGAAGCAAGTTGTGAGAATGGGTAAATGGAAAGGAATCCTAGATGTGGCAGGCTTCGTAAACCATTATTCGGAGATGATCGAGTTCGCTTTTGGCGTCTATAATCCAGATTCAATCGCCTTGAGCTTAAATCCCAATGATCCCGGTTATTTGTACAAATGGATTGGTTTCAAAGCAAAAAACGCGGAGGAGGCTAAAATCAAAGGAATTGAGTTTTCGTTCAATTCGGAAGGAAAAATCAAAGAGGTCGAGGTGCAAAGCTTGGTTGGTTACACGTACATGGATCCTCGCTCATTGAACACTGATCCCGAGTACCTTTTGAGTAATTCAGATACGGCAAGTGGTTTGTTGAAATACCGTTTTAGACATTTATTTCGCCTCGACGTTCAAGCCGGTTACAAGAATTTTTCGTTTGGAGTGTCCTCGCGCTACAATAGCTTTATGTACAACATCGACGCCATTTTTGAGCAGGATTTGGCGGGGACTGTCATTCTTCCCGGATTGCAAGCCTATCGTGCAAACAACCAAAGTGGTAGCCTTGTTTTCGATTCACGCATCAGCTATGAGATCAAAGATCAATACACCATTGCGTTTGTGGTGAACAATGTATTGAACGCCGAATATTCCAGTCGTCCAGCGGATATTCAACCACCGAGACAGTACATGGTGCAATTGCGATTTGCGCTGTAAGACGTTCATCCGCTTGCGCAGAACAGGAAATCTTTAGTCAACACTTGATGCGCGTAGGGACTGCTCAAACGGTTCTTCGAAACAGCTATCCACCTCTTCCTTTAAAGCAGTAACAAATGATTGATCTTTGCAGCTAACGCGTCCTGAGTAGAGGTCAATGTTGTAATCCTTTGCCCATTCTTGGTGATTTTCCGCCAATTTTTCAATGGCGGTAAGAATGAATTCAATTTCTTGATTGGTCATTGTTGGGTGAATTGACATGCGCATCCAGCCTGGCTTTTTTGCACAAGCGCCATGTGACACTTCATCCATGATTTTATCCGATACTTCTTTCGTAACATTGAACAAAAAATGTCCATATGTTCCAGCGCACGAGCAACCTCCACGCGTTTGAATTCCAAAGCGATCGTTCAAGATTTTTACACCAACATTGTAGTGCAAATCATCAATATAGAAAGAGATCACACCCAAACGGTGCTTGTGTTCTTGTGCTAAAATGTGTACATTCTTGAGAGGAGTCAATCGCTCCCAAATGATGTCAATGAGTTCTTCTTCGCGTTTCAAAATGTTTTCGACGCCCATTTCGTTTTTCAGCTGCATACACAACGCCGCGCGCATCGTTTGCAAAAATGCAGGTGTGCCGCCATCTTCGCGCGCTTCAATATCGTCGGTGTATTTGTGAACGCCCCACGGATTTGTCCAATCAACGGTTCCACCACCTGGATGATCGGGCACAGAATTCGAGTAGAGCGCTTGATTGAAGATCAAAATTCCAGACGAACCCGGTCCGCCCAAAAATTTGTGTGGCGAAAAATAAATCGCATCGAGGTAGCGACCAGTCAAATCGTCTTCGTGCATGTTGATGTCGATGTACGGCGCAGAACAAGCGAAATCTACAAAACATAATCCGCCGTGCTGGTGCATCAATTGCGCAATGTCCATGTAGGGAGTCATGATCCCTGTCACGTTTGAACAGGAGGTAATGGCTGCGATTTTCTTCGTCCGGTGAGCATATTCTTTGAACGCTTTTTCAAAATTAGATAACGACACCAAGCCATCTTCATCGGGAATAACGACAACAACATCTGCAATGGTTTCCAGCCATGAAGTTTGATTGGAATGGTGTTCCATGTGCGTCACAAAAACAACTGGTTTGTCCACCTCAGCTAGTTCAATTCGATCTCGAAACGATTCTTGAAGTTTTAAGCCTAAAATGCGCTGAAATTTATTGACCACACCTGTCATTCCTGAACCGCAAGAAATCAAGACATCTTTTTCATTTGCCCCAACATGCTGTTTGATAATTTGTCGCGCTTTTCCGTAGGCGTACGTTGTCTTTGAGCCTGTGTAATTGGTATCTGTATGCGTATTCGCCACAAATGGTAAAATTTTTGAAGCGATCCGATCTTCGATGGGCTGATACATTCTTCCGCTCGCTGTCCAATCGGCGTAAACAATTTTCAAGGAAGCGTGATAAGGCGTTTGAATGGTGTAATTCTGCCCAACAATGTGTTCGCGGTAAGCAGCGAAATATTTTTCCATAGTGTTCAATGTAGCTAAACTTAGTGCGCAAGATGTGTCGATTTAAGCGGAACATTTGCACGGGTAAAAGTAAGGACTTGCAGACAATACGGATCGTGAATTGAAACAAAAGCAGTACACAGATTTGCGCATTCTAGGATTGCTAGTTGCGAGATTAACCCTGTTGATTTCTCGGGTGAAAAGAGATAATCGCTTCCCGCAAAAATTGTTGATCGAGGTGGGTATAAATTTCCGTTGTCGTGATCGATTCGTGTCCAAGCATTTCTTGAATCGCACGAAGATTTGCACCTCCTTCGAGCAGATGCGTAGCAAATGAGTGACGAAATGTATGCGGTGAAATCACTTTTTGAAGTCCAATGCTTTGCGCCAAATTTTTAATAATAGTGAAAATCATCACGCGTGTGAGCTTCACACCTCTTCGGTTTAGAAATACGTAACTTTCATTTCCGCGCACAATTTTTTGGTGGTTTCGTACGGCACCAACATACAAATCAATTTCCTTTTTCACACTTGGACTGACAGGTACGAGCCGTTGTTTGTTTCCTTTTCCAATCACGCGAATGAATCCTTCATCAAAAAATAGCTGATCAAATTCAAGGTTGACCAATTCCGATACCCGTAATCCACAACTGTACAACGTTTCCAAGATGGCCTTATTTCGGTGACCTTGGTCGGTGCTCAAATCAATTCCATCAATCAACGCGTCAATTTCCTCAATGGAGAGCACTTCAGGCAATTTTCTCCCGAGACGTGGCATGTCCAACAATTCGCTCGGATCGTTTTTGATATCTCCTTCGAGCATGAGAAAGAAAAAAAACTGCTTCACACCACTTATGATTCGAGCTTGAGTGCGCGCACTCAACCCGAGTTCATACAATTCCTGAACGAAACGTTTCAAATGGGCGGTTGTTATCTGCGTGGGCTCAATGTTTGCAGCGATCGAAAAATCCCTTAATTTCTGGACATCGTTTTGGTACGCGAAAATGGAATTCTCCGCCAAGCCCCGTTCTATTTTCAAGAATGAAACAAAATCCTTAATTTGGCGGTTCCAAGACTGCACTATGCGATTATTGATTGTTAATGGACCAAATTTAAATTTAATTGGTCAACGAGAGAACGAAATTTACGGGAATCAATCCTTTGAGGACTACTTCATAAAATTAAAATCGCGCACAGAAGCTGAATTGAGTTATTTTCAATCGAACGTGGAAGGAGAATTGATCAATGCGCTTCAAGGTTCTGACCACGATGGTATCATCCTCAACGCAGGCGGCTACACCCATACGAGCGTTGCTTTGCGCGATTGTGTGAAAGCGATCAAGATTCCCGTAGTTGAAGTGCACATATCCAATGTTGCCGATCGGGAAGAATTTCGACATACTTCGCTTATCTCCCCTGTTGCTGAAGGCTGCATTTTTGGTTTTGGATTGGTATCGTATGAGTTGGCAATCGACTATTTCTTGCGAGCATCCGATAATCGCACCAACGTTGGCGGATCGACTGATCCAACCATCTAAAGATCCAATAACTTGAAAATTCCTTGTATTTTTGTTCGACTAAATGAGAACAATGAGCGCGCCTAAGTGGAATACGGTTAAAGAATACGAAGACATCACGTTTAAACAGGCCGATGGCGTGGCGCGCATTGCGTTCAATCGTCCAGAAGTTCGAAATGCATTTCGTCCAAAAACAGTGGATGAATTGCTCGATGCGCTGATCATTTGCCATGAAAGTCAAGAAATTGGCGTTGTTTTGCTCACGGGTGAAGGTCCTTCGCCAAAAGATGGTGGATGGGCATTTTGCTCAGGTGGCGATCAGCGGGTGCGTGCGAAACGTGGGTATCAAGGATTGGATGGCGTCAATAAGTTCAATATTTTGGACGTTCAACGCCAGATTCGCTTTATGAATAAGGTGGTGATTGCACTCGTTCCTGGTTGGGCAGTTGGTGGGGGTCACAGTTTGCACGTGGTGTGTGATTTGACCATTGCAAGCAAGGAACACGCGATTTTCATGCAATCAGATGCCAATGTTGCCAGCTTTGACGGTGGATTTGGTTCGGCGTATTTGGCGCGACAAGTTGGACAAAAACGTGCTCGCGAAGTGTTTTTCTTAGAGCTGCAATACACTGCACAAGAGGCGTTTGAAATGGGAATGATTAATAAAGTGGTGCCACACGATGAATTGGATCAGGTGGGCTACGAGTGGGGACAACGCATCATGTCCAAAAGTCCAACGGCGATAAAAATGCTGAAATTTGGATTCAACCTGATCGATGATGGTTTGGTTGGACAACAAGTGTATGCTGGCGAGGCGACACGTTTGGCGTATGGAACAGATGAGGCCGAAGAAGGTCGCGACGCATTTTTAGAAAAACGAAAACCAAATTTTGGCAAATTCCCAAAGTTCCCATAAGCAAACTATGAAACTAACAGTACTATTAGGCCTAATCGCGGTTTTATCGACTTCCATTGTACCTTCCAATCGAGATGCCGTTGAGCCTGATCCTGTCATTCAGTATCAAACCGAAAATGTAATCGTGCTTGTCATCGATGGTCCGCGCTATTCAGAAACCTTTGGCGATACAACATGTACGTATATCCCCCATCTCTGCAATGACTTGGCACCTCAAGGTGTTTTGTTTACCAATTTCAGAAACAATGGGACAACTACCACCAATTCAGGTCATTCCGCCATCACAACTGGTGTCTATCAAAGCATTAAAAATGATGGGAGTGAGTTACCGAAAAATCCTTCCATGTTTCAATATTTCTTGAAATCGACCCAGCTTCCAAAGGAAAAAGCGTGGTTGGTTGCGAGCAAAGGAAAGTTGAACATTTTGGCTAATTGCACGAAAAAAGAGTGGTTCAATAGCTATATGCCATCGGATTATTGCGGTCCAAACGGAAATGGCGACGAATATTCTGCCGATATCAATACGTGGAAAGTGATCATGAAAAAATTGGACGTGGATCAGCCGCGTTTGATGTTGATCAATCTCCTAGAAGTCGACACGCGTGGGCACGCCAATGATTGGGAAAATTACCTGGGAGCCATTCAGCGCACGGACGATTATGCCATGCTCTTGTGGGAATACATTCAGTCCAACGAATACTACAAGGACAAAACGACTTTGATTATCACAAACGATCATGGACGCCATCCAGATGGACACAAAACAGGCTTCAAGGAACATGGAGACGCTTGCGAGGG
>JBFYPU010000212.1:0-10064 GCA_041303175.1 Crocinitomicaceae bacterium
GGATACTGAGATGATTACTGGCAAACTTTCTACAGAGAAATACAACAAGTTGTCTCACATGTTGGAAATAAATAAGCAGGAGATAATGACAACAATTAATTCGCTGACTATTCAAAAGAAAAAACCCAAACGTCAGTTGATAGAAAAAGCAGTATGGATTTTGTCGAACCTTTCAGTTTTGTACGAACGTGCTGATTACAAAGGGAAAAGGAAAATTTTGGAGTCAATGTTCCCTGAAAAATTAATTATTGAAAATGAGCAGTGTCGAACCGCTGAAATTAATGAAATGCTGGACTTGATTTCCAGCATTTCTGCATCTTTTGAACAAAAAAAAAGCGAGAGTTTCATAAAAAATATGATTTACTCTCGCTTGGTACCTCGGGCCGGAATCGAACCGGCACGCCCGAAGGCACAGGATTTTGAATCCAGCGCGTCTACCAGTTCCGCCACCGAGGCATTTGGAATTGGTGGCTGCAAAGATAGCTTTTTTCTTGAATTAGCAAGAACATTCGTTAAAATTATTAAAGGAATTCAAGCATCTCAATCATTATGGCTAACATTGTGCTCATGGGAAAGATCTTGATCAAGAACATAAAGGGACTCGTTCAGTGCGGTGAAAATTTACCGAAAATGCGCCGTGGTGCCGACATGAAAATACTCCCTATCCTCGAAAATGCGTTTCTTGCTTTGGAGGATGGAGTCATCGTGGCGTATGGTTCAATGGAGGATTGGGGAGGAATCACTGACTGGCGCGACCTCGAGGTGATCGATGCGGAGGGGAAATTTGTACTCCCCGCGTTTTGTGATGCACACACCCACACGGTTTTTGCGAAAAGTCGCGAAGAGGAGTTTGTGGACCGAATTAATGGACTTTCCTATGAAGAAATCGCGCTGCGCGGTGGTGGAATTCTCAATTCTGCGCGTAAATTGAGCGAAATGTCGGAGGATGAATTGTTTGATCAGGCGATGGAACGCATTGCACGGCTGAAATCCTATGGCACAGGCGCACTCGAAATAAAATCAGGTTACGGTCTTTCGGTGGACGCTGAATTGAAAATGCTGCGGGTCATCAAGCGTTTGAAGGCGGAAAGTGGACTTGCCATCAAAGCAACATTTTTGGGTGCTCATGCCTTTCCTGTGGAGTACAAAGAAAACCATAGAGGATATATAGATTTGATTATCAACGAAATGCTTCCCAAAATCGCCGAAGAGGGTTTGGCGGATTACATCGATGTGTTTTGTGAACGAAACTATTTTTCCGTCGACGAAATGGCGGAAATTCTAACCGCTGGGGCGAAACATGGCTTGCGTCCTAAAGTTCATGTAAATCAATTTTCCGTTCTCGGCGGAATCCGTAAAGCATTAGAATTGAACGCACTTTCGGTAGATCACCTCGAAGAATTGGGGGATGATGATATCGAAGCCTTGAAAAATTCGGATAGCATGCCAACGCTTTTGCCAAGCTGTTCACACTTTCTTTCCATTCCTTTTGGCGACGCTAGACGATTGATGGACAACAACCTTCCGCTGGCTTTGGCGAGTGACTTCAACCCAGGGTCAACACCAAGTGGAAACCTACAGTTTGTGTGGTCGCTGGCATGTGTAAAAATGAAAATGTCTCCCGAGGAAGCACTCAATGCCCTCACAATCAACGCCGCGTATGCTATGGATTTGTCCGATACGCACGGCACGATTTCTGTTGGTAAACAAACGCCGATTCTCATCACAAAGGAAATCCCCAATTTGGCATACATTCCCTACGCGTTTGGTGACCAACATATTGAACGGATCATTGTGAATGAATCTGCGATTAATTCGTACCTTTAGTCTATGATAAAATATGCACTTATCTGCTGTATGTCGCTTGGAACCTTGTCCGTCTCAGCGCAGCTAGTGGACGAAAAACATCAGTTACTCTGGGAAATTTCTGGCAATGGCTTGACCGAAAAATCCTACCTGTATGGAAGTTTTCACACAAATGACCGCCGCGTTTTCAATTTGGCTGATTCCGTCTATGTTGCGATGAGTAACACGGATGCGGTGGCTACTGAGGTGGATATTTTCAGCTTGTTCAACGATGAAGAGTGGGACACGCGCTACGGCCGTGTGAGGCTCAAATACGATAGAAATGGCGAGCCGTTTACTGCTTCCAACAATTCTACTAACACGGCGTATGGTAGCGAAGATGGAATGCCACAGTTCTTGGATGCATATTTTCAACAATATTGTTTGAATGCCGAAAAACCATTTATTGCACTCGAAACACTCGAAGAGCAAGAAGCGGTAGTCGACGATTTTGAATTTTCATTTTCAGGAAGAAGCCGATTGGGATCGATCTTGATGTCGGAGGAAGATTTTATAGACATGTACCTGCGTGGTGACATCTACCAAATTGATGAAACCATGAAATCGACTTATGGTGGCGCGAATGGCTACTACAAGAAATTGATCACCGATCGAAATATCGTGATGGCGAATCGAATGGATTCCATCATCAAAAGTGGAACGTCACTGTACACAGCCGTTGGCGCAGGACATCTCGCTGGAACGTTTGGAATCATCAACCTCATGCGCAGCAAAGGATATACCGTCCGTAAAGTGTTGGCGACGTATAGCGACGACCTCACAATTGACAAGTTGAAGGTGAAAAGCATGCGCACGTATCTCTATTCGAACGATTCAATTGGCGTGACGATCGAGTTTCCAGGAAAGCCAGTAACCGTTCTCAACGAAGATGGGTATGAAGACTACCAACTAAAATTGATCTACCGCGATTTGGGTCAAGGAAATACATACAGCGTCGAATTTTACGAGCGAAACGATGAATCAACCTTAGAAGAATTGGCGCAAATTTACATCGCTAGCCCGTCCGAAAGTCCATACCGTAAAGTGACATTGGAAAACGGTGGAGAAGCGTATGAAGGAGTTTCCGACGCCTATCCGGAAGGCTTGTATTGGACGCGTGTGGTGCTGGGTGAAGACCATATTCTTGTGCTCAAAGCGTACGGAGGGAACAAGTTTATGAACTCAAAACGTGCGTTTACATTTTTTGATAAAGTGTGGCTGGATTAATTAATCCGCAAAAATCAACTTTATTTATCGGTATTCCAGCATTTTTTCTATTTTTGGAAGAAAAAGGAAAATGATTCCACGGATTCAACAAGCCCAACTCGACCAAAAACTCAAAGGCAATAAGCTCCTCCTGCTCACAGGTCCAAAACGCACCGGGAAAATGGAAGTTCTCGAACACGTGCTGTCCGATAACCAATGGTCGCACACGCAGTTTGATTGCTCCAAGAAAAAAATTCGACAAGCCCTAGAGGAAGATCAATCGCTGTTGAAAGTCGACACCGAAATCCTTGTCATCGAAGAGGCACAATACCTGTCAAATTTGGAATCCATCATCGAAGACGTGCTGTCAGGAACTATCACCGCAACGACCATTCTCTGTTGTTCCTTTGCACCGAGGATTGACGAATTGTTGCGCGAAGCACTGCGCATGGAAGGATTAGAAGTACCGATTTTTGCCCCATCATTTTATGAATCGGCGCAGCATTTTGGTTTGCCTGAAGAAGAACGCTTGCTGGAAGAACGCCTCATTTATGGAAATTATCCCGATGTGCTCGACGATTTGGAGCACGCCCAAACGACCTTGCAAGAATTGCTTCAAGAGATCATTTTCACGAATTTGGGTGCAAAGGACAGAATTAACAAAGGCGATAAATTGATGCGCATGTTACAACTGCTCGCTTTTCACGTGGGCGATTCCGTTTCCTATAACGACATTGGCGAACGTTGTGGATTGGATAACGAAACGGTTGAACGCTACATCCATCTCCTCGAAGATGCTTATTTGCTAATTAATCTGCCATCGTATCACACCGAACAACGATACGAATTGAAGAAATCCAATGCGATTTATTTCGCGGATAATGGCATTCGAAACGCTCTGATCAGCAATTTTAACTCCACATTTTTGCGCAATGACATGGATCAGCTGTGGCGCAATTACCTCATTTCTGAACGTGTGAAATGGATCCGGATGAATCAACTTCCTGTTGAAATGTTCTTTTGGAAAACACACACCAAACAACGAATGGATTTTCTCGAAGTTTCCGATTCCGCCATGCGCGCCTACAAAACCGATTGGGAAAAACGGAAATCATTGAAACTCCCCAATTCATTTAAATTAGCTTACCCCACTGCCAAGGCGAGTGTCCTCAATCGCTCAACTTATTGGAGTTTCTTAACAGCTAAAAAATAATGAAATTCGTAGACCATATCGCCCGCTACATTCACACAAATGACCTTGACTTGGCTCATTTGACAATTGTAATTCCCTCAGAACGCCTTAAAAAATACATTAGTTCTGCGCTTTTTGAAGCCTATCAACGACCATTGCTCGCACCAAAAATGGTCACGATGGATCAATGGGTGAAAGGATATAGTCCCGAAACCGTCATCGACTCGACCCGTGCTTTGTTGCGATTGTTTGAAATTCAACTCCAAAACGCCAAAACGATTGAAGATGCTTCCTTCGACGAATTTTTCACATGGGGTACCATTCTTCTCGCCGATTTCAATGAAATTGATCGCTATTTACTCGATGCAGATCAAGTATTTCGCAACCTCGCCGACATCAAAGAGATTGAAAATTGGAGTTTTGGTGAGCAAGAGTTAACGGAAAGTCAAAAGCGCTTCATGGAATTTTGGGACCGACTTCCTGGCTACTACAAAGCACTGAACGCTGAACTTACCAAGCGGGAATTGTGCTACGCGGGAAAGGCGTTCAACTATTTGACCAAAAACATCGATCGCTTATTCGAAGACAAGCAAGCGCATTACCTCTTTGCGGGTTTCAACGCACTCTCGAAGGCGGAACTTGAATTGATCAAACAGATTGACCAATTGGGTCGCGCGCATGTGCTGATCAATGCCGATAATTGGTATTACGCTGATAAAGACCATGAGGCCGGTCGATTTTTACGCGACTTGTCCACTACACTCGGTGGTCGGAAACTGGAGTTTGTGGAGAATCAACTTTCCAACAAATCCATGCACATTGAACTGATTTCGTGTGCTCAAAAAACGGGTCAAGCCAAGGTTGCTGCGACCATTCTCGCAAGCCTGACCAAAGAACAATTGGATGAAACAGTCGTGTTATTGGCCGACGAATCCTTGATTGGAGCGGTTATCAAAAATTTACCCGCTAGCATTGGAAAGGCGAACATTACGCTTGGACTTCCGATTCGAAATACAGCAGTGCTCACCTGGGTTGATTTGATTTTTTCCATACAAGAAAATAAAAGCCGATTCCGAACCAATGCCATCTATTTCAACGACTTGCAAGCATTTTGGAGCCATCCGTTTGTGTTGGCAGTCTTGGATAAAGAAGAAAAGGACAAGCTCCTTGATGCCGAGCGCAGCATTTTTTCACGTAACAGTATTTTTGTCAACGTCAGCAACCTGAGCCTTGGTGCGAAAACCACGGAACTCCTCGATTTGATCACCCAACCTTGGGAACAAAATTGGCTGGAAGGACTTAAGTGCGTGAGGTCCTTGAGTCGAAGTCTCTATGCAGATTTGGAAGAAGCATTTGCCTTCGAAAAAGCCATGTTGGAAGCTTTCGATCACTCGCTCATTGAGTTTGAAAACATATTAGCCGAAGGTATTCCAATCATGAGTTTGAAAAGTTACCGCCAGCTCTTCAACATGCACTGGGGATCGCGCAGCATTGCTTATCACGGAAATCCTTTGGACGGATTGCAAATTATGGGACTACTCGAAACCCGCGGATTGGATTTCAAACGCATCATCTGTTTGGGCATGAACGAAGGGAATTTGCCACCGACGAATCCCATTCAGACGATGATTCCCATGGATTTGCGCCGCTATTTGGGCCTGCCGTCGCCACGGGAAAAGCAAGGATTGTTTGCGCACCATTTTTACCGCCTCATGCACGCGTGCGAAGAATTGTATGTCACTTACAGCAGTGCCAACGAGTCCATTGGGAGCAACGAACCCAGTCGCTACTTGATGCAATTGGAAATGGAATTGAGCCGTGTCAATCGAAACGTACACATTGAAAAAAAGGTCTATTCCTTGGATTCGACATCGCGTGAATCTGCCCGAGAAATCTACAAAACGCCGGAAATTACTCAACGCATGGATGAATTGTTGCTCGGCTCGGCGTCGGCGTCCATGTTTAAAAAATACTTGACCTGTCCTCTCGATTATTACTTCCGCTACGTCATGGATTTTGGTGAAGCAGAGCGCGTGGAAGAAGAAGTTGAGAACAGCACCTTCGGAACATTTATTCACGACACGCTCGAAATTTTGTATGAACCCTACGCGCGTTATGCCAAAGATGGAAGCTTGAAATCACCGGCACCGGGCAACATCACCTCGCGCGATATCGAGTACATGCTCAAGCACTTCACTGTCACCTTGACCGACCAGTTTTTGAAACACTTCAACGGCGATCGCGATGCGTTTATGAAAGGCAAAAACCTACTTTCCTACCAAATGGCAATCGAGCTCACCCAGCGCTTTTTGAAATCTGAAAAGGCATTCTTGGAACGTCAAACCGAACCTGTTTTCATTGAAGCATTGGAGCAATCGTATTCATTTGAAGTTGAAATAGAGGTGCATGGCGTCCATAAAAAAGTGAACCTACGCGGCTTCATTGATCGCATCGATCGGGTTGGAGATTCCATTCGCATCATTGACTACAAATCGGGAAAAGTGCAGAACAATGACGTTGCATTTCGGGTAAACGACACTGAAGTCGAGGACATTGTGGAAACGATGAGCAACAAAAAACACGTCCTCCAATTGATCATGTACGCTTATTTGTACAAGCAAAAACACGGCGTAATTCCCACATCGAGCATCATTTCCTTCGTCTCAAAAGCCAATGAACCCTTCGCGCTCAACACCCAGAAAATGGATCTCGAGGAGGTGATCGAGAACTTTCCGAAGTATATTGGACGCATTTTGGAAGATATGTTTGATCCAGAAATTCCCTTTTCGCACAACTTAAATCAGTTTATAAGCTATTGTGCGTACTGTGATTAGGGCGAATGCTGTGCATCCAACGTTCTTACCGCGGCTAAATTCTATAGCCAGCATTCCAGTAACACAAATAAAAAAAGAGAACCCCGCAAGGTCCTCTTTCCATAATTATAGTCCATTCTAGCTACATTGACTAGAATTTCTCTTCGAATTTTTTCATGACAGTTTTCAACTCAGGGTCACACTTTTCCATGTCCTCCATTTCAACTTTCAATTCTATGCGGCATTTTTCTTCCAGCTCATCCAATTTGTCAAATTTCGGCTTCATCGTCTTCATGAGTTCTTTATCGCCTTCCATATCGTCTTCCGTTTTATCACCGATATTGTCCAAAATATCGTTGGCGATTGTCATCAAACCTTCTGTACATCCACATGCATCTTTCATCTCTGCAACATTCACGTCTTCAGCTGATGATGATCCTCCACAGGAAGCCAAAAGTGCAACGATCCCTAGTCCTAAAATTGTTTTTTTCATCTTGAGTAAATTAGATTGTTAATTGCCTAAAATACCAAAATATAATTGGAAAACGGGGACAGTATTCAGTATTTTCTCAATTTATTCACGCGAACTTGATCGATGTGCGTGTGCTCAGTGTATGGGAAACGTGTGGATTTGAAGGTCGTGCAACGGTTTATCAACGAGCTGATTGGGGTTTTTCCAATGCTAGAAGTTCTTGGATGGGGCTTTATTGGATTAACAGTTCGATTTCTATGACTTCTTGGTTAATGTGATAGCTAAGTAATATGTTCCTCCATCATCCAGGATCTAAATTTGGACAGTGATGCGTGTATTTCTTAACGTCTATATTCTTCTAAAGCATGGTTAACATTTAAGTTGTACATTTATTTTTTTTTCAATTTGTATACTTTATGAAACGCTTCCATCTAGTTATTACCTTCCTTGTTTTATCCTATTTTACTTTTGGTCAATATGGCTATGTTGACACTTCCTTTAATACGTTTGACGACGGTTATTGGGGAAATGGAAACGACCTGTATAATTCGATGGATATAGAAGAACTTCCGAATGGTCAATTTATCGTTGTTGGTATAGGGCAATACGATGGACAAGGTTCTCATTGCATCGTAAGAGTTCATGCGGATGGAGCGGCAGACACCAGTTTTGTGACTGAATTTGGCAATCTATATAATAACCTAATTTTAAATTCAGTTGAGATTCAATCCGACGGAAAAATCATTGTTGTCGGTGAAACGTATTGTGGAGCGGCATTGGGTTTTATGGCGAGGCTGAACCCCGATGGGTCGTTTGATAATTCCTTTGTGAATGGGTTCACGTTTGACGATAATGTGTATGATGTGATTGTCCAACCCGATGGGAAAATTATCGTTGTTGGAAAATTTCAGAATTATAATGGAAGTCAAGCAAATAAAATCCTGCGCTTGAATAGTGATGGCAGTATAGACCCGTCATTTTTTATCAGTCCAACGCCAGATGGGGCGAGTGCGTATATCCGAGACGTTGAATTAACCAGTACAGGCCAAATTTTGGTGTGTGGTGACTTTTCGAGTATCAATGGTGCCATGTTTAATTCAATCGCAAAATTTAACAGTGACGGTACGGAAGATCCTCTGTTTCTTCAGGGTTCAGTGAACAATGATGTAATCATGGATTTGGAGATTCTTAGCAACAATAGTATTATGATCGTAGGTCCGTTTTACACCCATAATAACGTTACTCGAAATGGAATATGCAAACTATTTGTTGACGGAACAGTTGATATTACGTTTAATGGCGGTTCTGCTAATGGCTTTAATTTGAGTTCGTTTGAGTATCCCACAAAAATTATTCAATTGGCCAACGGGAAGCTTTTTGTGTTTGGAGGTGAGAACTATAACGGGCAGGCGAATGATAAGGGAGGGGTCGTAATCAATATTGCAGGCGGAATTGATTCGGGCTTTAACTTTGACCCTGGAGTGTCTGAGGTTAGTGCTTCCCAATGTGTATTTGAACGCGCTGATGGTAAATTGGTGATGAGTATAACAGGTATGGAATTGGCATTGATAAATACAGACGGATCTAGAGATTACAGTTTTAATCAACAACCAGGAATAGATCTTGGCTTCAGTCTAGATATTCACGAAGGTGTCAATGCTATTACTGTTCTTTCTGATGATCGTGTCCTAGTGGGTGGGTTTTTCCAAAGCTATAACAACGTTTCTTTGAATAGTATTATGCGAATTGAAGCTGATGGTAGTTATGACAATACCTTCGTCGTTGATTCCATGTTCGGGACGGTAAGAGCGATTGCCGAACAAAGCGATGGGAAGTACATTATCGGTGGAGGTTTCAGTTTAGACGGAGGTGTCACTTACCCCAGATTTGCACGATTAAATACGGATGGTTCAATTGACCCTACGTTTAATCTTGGGATTGCGTTTGGCAGTCCTTTTCCTTTAGCACCATCGACGGTTTATACCATCGTTATTCAGCCAGATGGGAAAATTCTAGTTGGCGGAAGCTTAGCGAATTATAATGGGGTTGGAATCGGATCACTTTGCAGAATAAACCCAGATGGAACCCTGGATGGAACATTTCAAAATAATCTCATTATCGGTCACGTGTCAAGCATCATTTTACGTCCTGACGGCAAGATTTACGTCGGTGGATGGGAGACCTCTGGTTCCCTATCGGGTTTCGTTCATCGGTTAGAGGTTGATGGCACAATAGATAATACGTTTACAAGTGCGTGCGACGAATCGGTGAGTACCATGGAGATTCAGGATGACGGTAAATTAGTCGTGTCTCAAACAGGTTCCAATAGTATTGCCACCGACATCGTTCGTCTGCTCGATGATGGTTCTCTCGACACTACGTTCACTTCGACCTTTAATTCTCCCGGTCTTGTATCATTATCTCAAGTTCATGCGATTCGCATCCTAGATAATGGCAAAATAGTTGTTGCTGGTGCTGGAAATACTATTGTCCCTGTTGTTTACTATTTGAAGGAAAATGGTGAACACGACACGAC
>JBFYPU010000213.1:0-3084 GCA_041303175.1 Crocinitomicaceae bacterium
CGCCCACGCAGACGATGCATTTATTCAAGAAATGATGTACAACGGATTCAAGGAGTTTGTGGAGGTTCACGTATGCTGTTATCAAGATTACAAAAACTACAAAGTCCATTTTATCGGTTCCATCGCGCATTTATTTGCAGAACAACTATCAGACGCTTGCGATTTCTATAATGTCGAGATTGGGCAAATTATTCGCAAACCAATAGACGGTTTGATCACGTACCACGAACAATTGCTCCTAGCTGAAAAGTAATAATATCCCATTTAAAAACACCATGAAAAAACTCATTGAAGAATTTCCAGATCAATTACGTGAAAGCTTCGCAATCGCGAAAGCATTCCAATTTTCCATTGCCAACAACCCGATTTCGCAACTCGTTTTCTGTGGAATGGGTGGTTCAGGTATTGGCGCAATGGTTGTGTCGAAATGGATCGAAACCGAATTGAAGGTTCCCGTTACGCTAATTCAAGATTACGTAATTCCGGCGTGGGTGAATGAAACCTCTTTGGTAATCGCCTCCTCGTACTCCGGCAACACAGAAGAAACCATCGCTGCAATGGCCACATGCAAGGAGCGAGGCGCTGAAATCGTAGGCATCACTTCTGGTGGGAAATTGGAAGCATTATGCAACGAATACGGTTATAACGTCATCATCGTGCCGGGCGGACTTCCTCCTAGAGCAGCACTAGGATATTCGATCGTACAATTATTGAAAACGATTGAAACATACGGCTTGATTTCAAATAATGTATTCACAAAATTGGAGAAATGCGCGGCACATCTTGAGTCGAACAGCGCAGAAATTCATTCAATCGCTCACAAAATCGTGGCAGCTGTGAACGATACAAATGCGGTTATTTACGCTGAAGCACCTTACGAGGCGGTCGCGATCCGTGGAAAACAACAATTGAACGAAAACGGTAAGTTTTTGTGTCGAGTTCACACACTTCCTGAAATGAATCACAACGAATTGCTCGGTTGGGGTTCAGGAACTAAGCAGCATTCAGCCATTTTCCTTTCCACTTCCGACGTGATTGCTCCCAATCGACGAAGAATGGAGTTGACCAGCGAAATTATTCGTGAAAAAACCGATCGCGTCTTGATCATTGATGCGGTTGGAAAAAACGCAATCGAAGAGTCCATGTATCTGATCAATATTTTGGATTGGGCTTCTTACTATTTAGGAATTGAACGTGGAGAAGATGTGGTTGAAATTCGAATGATTGACTACCTAAAGACCGAATTGGCAAAACAATAATTAAATCTATCTTCTGTCCATTAACACCTACGTTGAAATGACACCATCATCCAACTTGAATACTGTATTCTCTCATTTTTACCTAAAAATTGCGGGAACACTCTGCTTCTTAATATTGGTTTCAGTTGGTTTTGCGCAAGAGGAATCTGCGGTCAACAAAGTAGACGTTGTTGAGGTGGACGGGACATGGACGCTTCGCGTGAACGGCGAGCCGTACTACATTCGTGGGGCAGGCGGCGAAAAATACTTGGGCGAGCTCGTTGCATGCGGAGGAAATACCATCCGAACGTGGGGCGATGAAAATGCTCAAGAAGTGTTGGACGAAGCACAAGCAAAAGGCTTAAAAGTCATGCTTGGGTTGTGGGTACAACACGAACGCCATGGCTTCGACTATAACAACGAAGAGAAAGTTGCACAACAACTCGCGACGTTTCGGGAGTCGGTTCGGAAATACAAAGACCATCCCGCCCTACTCATGTGGGGAATTGGCAACGAATACGAATTGGCTTATAGCAATACGAAGGTTTGGAAAGCAGTGAATGATATCGCCTTGATGGTGAAAGAAGAAGACCCGAATCATCCCACTTCAACCGTCACAGCAGGAACAAATGCGGAGAAATTGGCATTTGTACAAAACGAGCTAACAGCAATTGATATCTATGGAATCAACACCTATGGCGACATCGGAAATGTGTCTGGGGTGTTAAAAGACGGAAATTTTACCGGACCGTACATGATCACCGAATGGGGTCCAAACGGTCACTGGGAATCACCAAAAACCGAGTGGGGAGTCTCTACCGAGCAAACGAGCACAGAAAAAGCCGCTTTTTATTTGGAGCGATATCAAAAACACATTTGGGATGAACGTGCACAGTGTTTGGGTTCCTTCGCGTTTTACTGGGGACAAAAACAGGAATATACCTCAACTTGGTATGGTTTATTTACAGAAGCCGGCGAACCGACGGAAGCTTTGGATGTATTGTCTTTGAATTGGCAAGGGGCCTATCCTGAAAATCGCTCACCTTCGATCGTTTCGCTACACATGAACCAAGTTGCAATTAAACCCAACATTATCTTATCGAGTGGGACGACATCAACTTTTACGGTGTTTTCCAAGGATCCCAACAAAGACAAGTTGCGCTATTCATGGGAATTGTATCCCGAAAGCACCGATCTGAAATCAGGGGGAGATGCAGAAAGTAAACCGACTTTGATCTTAGATCATCTAAAAGGAAATACCCGCGCAAAAGTCAAATTAAACGTACCCGATACGGAAGGAAAATACCGATTATTTGTGACGGTGACAGACGGTCATACTGTCGCCTACGCAAATATTCCGTTTTTTGTAACGATCGACACCGCTACTCCGAGCACTTCAAATTAGACGATTAGCCAAGACAAGCTACCGTTTGACGCTTAAATTTTGAATTGATAACCCTCGCCGTCCGCAATTTTAGTGTACTTCGAAGAATCAAACGAAAACAGCTTTGCTGGGCGATGCTTCACGTTTCGTTGTTTCTCATCGAGTGAAATCAGTGGAATCGGTCGAATCTTCTTTCTAAAATTAGCCTTGTCCATTTCAGCTTCGTTTACATATTCAAACAGCTGTTGCAATTGATTGAGCGTGAATTTTTCTGGAAGCAAATCGAAGCAAATGGGTTCATGAGACAATTTCATTTTCAACAATTCATACGTTGAATTGAGGATGGTATTGTGATCAAATGCCAACTGCGGCACTCTGTGAATGGGCATCCATTCCACTTCCTCTGCGAAAGAAGATGCTTCAATGTGAAAATCATCGATTCGAACAAGGGCAAAATAAGCT
>JBFYPU010000214.1:0-9292 GCA_041303175.1 Crocinitomicaceae bacterium
GCACCCAAAATGGGCATCATCAGTACAAGTAGTTTTCTTTTCATAAGCACATTTTATAATTACATCAAAGCTATGGAGAATCTTTGGTTAAATAAAATGCAGTAATGAAATAATGCTGTTAAAAATTAATGTTAATATCTAGCAACTAGCTTATTTCTGCTTCTAAGGAACAATTTCGATCTTTGTACTGGTGCTAATCGACTTGTATAAATCTGTTATATCAGCAGTTGTGAGGGAAATACAACCCAAGGTCCAATTCGTTTTATCGGCGATCATCTCATCAGCGGTTCCGGGCACTCCATGAATTCCTACCTCTCCGCCGATGGTTGCGCTTTGTTCAATCGTTCCATCTGCTTTGCGCTTTCTAAATCGTCTCCAGGATTCGTCGTTTGGGTAGTCAATCCAAATGAAATAGGACCAGCTTTTGTGCGGGTACATGCTTCGAATTCCAAATTCTCCTTCCGGTGTTGCACCGTCTCCTTCTTTCATTTTATCATCAATCGCATTGAATCCAAAAACACAGGGGTACGAAATGAGCAACGAATCTTTGTGTAAAACGGACAAGGTGTAATCCGATTTATCGATCAGAATTTTCAAATTCTTCGAAGAAAAATTATTCGTGCGCATCTGTTCCTGTAGAGGAGAATAGGTGATTGCAGTCACGTTTTCGAGACTCGAAGTATCCGAATTTTGCGCGCATCCATTGCAGCTAATCAACAAGCAGAGACCAATAATTCGTGCAAGCATACTTTCTGGTTTTGGTTAAAGCGCTCCTTTTGCCTTCAACTCCAGGTATTTATTGATGGTGTTGATTGAAAGCTCTTCGGGCAAAGTGAGTACCGTTTGAATGCCATTCTGGCGCAATTCGCGTGCCATTTTTGCTTTGAGAGAAATCATTCGTTCAGCCACAGTGGCTTGATACACCTCTTGAATTGATTTGGAAGGCTTGTATGCCAATTCCTGTAATTCACTGTTTTGGAAGAAAACCACAACCAACACGTGCTTTTGATTCAATCTTCGCAGCATCGGTATCGCACGTCGCATGGAAAATTCAGTTTCAAAATTGGTGAAGAGCATGAGCAGCGATCGCTGTTTAATTGTTCGTCGAATGGAGTTATACAAAACCTCGTAATTTCCTTCTTTGTAATGTGTTTTTTGGTTGAAAAGCGCTTCTTGAATTCTACGCATTTGTCCCGAGGATTTGTCGGCGGCCAACATCGTCCCAATTTTATCCGAGTAGGTGATCAATCCAGCTCTATCACCTTTGCGCAGAGCAATGTTTGAAAAAACAAGTGCTGAATTGATTGAATAATCCAACATCGAAAGGTGGTCAAATTCCATCTGCATGCTTCGGCTCTTGTCCAAAATGCAATAAATGTTTTGCGATTTTTCTTCTTGATATTGATTTACCATCAACTCATTGCGTCGACTGGTTGCTTTCCAGTTCACTGTTCGAATTTCATCCCCTTGAACATAATTTTTGATTTGCTCAAACTCACTATTATTGCCAAGCCGTCGAATTTTTTTTATCCCTGTCATGGTCTTTTGTTGCTGAAACACGAGCAATTCGTACTTCTTCATTTGAATGACCGATGGATAGACTTCCACGGTTTGCGCTAATGGAAAATCGACACGACGAGAGGCCATAAAAAACATCGAACGGATGATGATAAACACATCGCCAAACTCAAATGTTCCGCGCGTTTTTGGCGTAAACTGGTAGTGGAATGCGCGCGAACCACCACCTAACATGATTCCTTTCAACACACTGGTTCGATCTTGCATTTCCACTGGATACCCTTCGATCATGGAAAAATTGATCGGCTGTGATGTAAGGTTAAAAATCGTAATCTCGACTGCGTTTTCATCCCCCAGATTGAGTCGAGTTTCCATCTTTCGTTCTACGCGAATTGGATTCCGACTGGAAAAAACGAGAAGGGTGTCGAGCAGCGTCAACGCAAAGAGCGAAGCCAATGTGACATGTGCAACAAACATGAGTGCAGGGAATGTATAGGACGTCACATAGAGCAGCACAACTAGTGCAAAGACGACAAAAAACCAACGGGTTAAATATATGTTTGAAAAGACTTTCAAGTCAGCGCGAGTTATGATTTAACGAGGAACCTCGATTGTTTTTATAATTTCATCGATAACATCTTCAACGCGGACACCTTCCATCTCAGCTTCCGGTGTGAGGATTAATCGGTGATTGAGTACATGTATGGCGACAAATTGAATGTCTTCAGGAGTGACGAAATCCCGTCCACGAATGGCAGCAACAGCTTTGGCTGATCGAATAATGGCCAACGAAGCACGAGGCGAGCCACCCAAGAATATTTTACCGTGGTTGCGTGTTTTATGGGTAACCGCAGCGATGTATTTCACCAAATTGTCTTCCACAATTATTTTCTCTACAGCCGATTGGATGCGGGCAATTTCATCGGCACTGAACACTGGCGTAATCGACTCGAGAGAAGGTGTTTTGATTTCGTTTTTGTAGCGTTGAAGAATTTGCTCTTCTTCGTGCAATTCTGGGTACCCCACCTTGATTTTGAAGAGAAAACGGTCCAATTGAGCTTCAGGCAAATTATACGTTCCTTCTTGATCGATGGGGTTTTGTGTAGCAATTACTAAAAATGGAAACTCCATTGGATACTTCACTCCATCGTACGTAATTTGTCGTTCTTCCATAACCTCAAACAGGGCAGCTTGTGTTTTCGCAGGAGCGCGGTTGATCTCATCAATGAGCACGATGTTGGAAAAAATTGGTCCTTTTTTGAACGAAAACGACGATTCATTCATATTGAAAATAGACGTTCCAATGACATCGGATGGCATCATGTCTGGGGTAAATTGAATCCGCGAAAAATCGACATTGAGTGATCTAGAAAGTACTTTAGCCGAGAGCGTTTTCGCCACGCCAGGCGCGCCTTCCAATAAAACATGTCCATTCGAGAAAATTCCTGTCATCAACAAATCCACCATTTGAGCTTGGCCGATAACGTATTTTGACAATTCATTACGCACATCATTGACCTTTTGTGCCACCCACAACAATTCCGCATTTTGACGTTCAAATCCATAATTGGACTGAGGGGTTTCTGGCGCAGGAGCGGATTCAGAAGTCGGATTTGAACCGCTCGAATCTTGAGATACTGAAATGTGCGGCACACTCGGAGTTGTGGGTTCCGAAGAGGGCATGTACTGAGAATGATCCTTCTTCTCTGTGTTTTCTGGATTAGCCGCGCTGCTACCTCCAGTGCTGTTTACGTCGTCGTTCATCATAATTCTTGTGTATGTAGTTTGGAAATGAAGCGTTCGAATTGTATGCTATCAAACGCGCTCAAGTCCCAATAATTAATAATCAATTGTTCGTTCTCATTAAAGTTAAAAATAACGCCTGCTCCGCGCAACTCGGTAGATCTCAATTCAGATCGCTTGTAAACTGTTTTTCTTCCTAGCGGCGAATAGTAGATCATTTCATGTTTGTTGATGGACAAATACGGATTCGATAGTCGCACAATGCCCAAGATAAGCAAGATCATCCCAATTGGCCATAAAACGATTCCAACACCAATGGATGCGGTTAGCAAAAACAGCCCTGCCAAGAATGCGAAAATGCCCGCGAGAATCAACACAACTGGTAACCAAAGTGTCCGCTTAAAAACCAATTCATCCCGTTGAAGGCGTTCCACTAATTTATCCGAAATAATGCCAACACGGCGATAAAATGTGTGTTTTTCCTTCGCTAATTGAGCAATGTATTCCTCCGAAACATGGCTTGCTTCGTTTGTTTCGAATCGCGCAATCATGGCTTTTATTTCTCCTATTGGCGTGTTACTTTTTTCGGATAATATTTCCAATTCACGGTCGCCCTCTCGGTGAGATAAATCGACAAAGAAGTACCGATGTACTGTATCATAGAAATTTTTTCGCTGCACTTGAAGTAAACCATACGGATTTCGCTTGGACAAATAAATCGAAGTAATCGTTTCGGCGAAAGCCATCGTCATGTTTTTCTTCTCAGGGATAAACGGAACAACGGGTCGGGTCCGCTTCGATCTGAATAAGACAAAGAGTATCAATCCTAAAATACTGAGCAACAAAGCAATGAGAAGGCTTGGCTCCTTAAAAATAAGCTGAAGTAAGCTATCGTCCTGCTTCTCCATAGGACCTTCCCCATCATCTTCAATTGGAAAATCACCATCCTCATCGGGAAGTCTACCCAATTCCAAGTAATGCACATCTTGATTCTTTGGCAAATGACCGAGGACGTATGCAGTATACTCAAATCCTGCTTTCCGTTTCAACTGATAATTCTGAAACATGAGTGGATTGGAGTGCAGGTATAAAAATCCTTTGCCATATTCCACTTTGATAAAGTTTGGGACTTCCATTATAGACGAAAGTACTTGGCTTCTTCCTTTAAATCGATAATCTGAAAACACCCACCATTTCGTTGCAACGGTGTCATTTTGAAAAAGGTGAATCATATTGAAGGACTTTCCTTTAATGTGAACATTTACATTTTCGGCATAGTCATAATTGAATTGCACCGTGTCGAATAGTTGAGCATAATGCTCATCATAGAGCACATCGAAACTCATAAAAAGGCGCGAACCTCGAGAGACATCACTCAAAATGGAGTCGAGATCGGATTCATCCATTCCGAAATTTTTTCCAACGAACAGGTATGTTTTGAGCGTACTGTCTTTTAAATGAAGACTATCGAGGTCATAGCCGTCATTGATCACTTTTACTTCGTGTTTCGAGTCGAGGTGTGTTTGAGTCAGTTTCGTAAAAAGATAAAGTCCAAGCGGATTCTTGTCGTTGATTTGATATTTCACTACCCAATCCGAAGACACAAATGGATTGCGCTTTTGTTTTTTTCCCGCGATCGGCTGCTCTCCAGACGAGAAGAACCACACCATGAGCACCATGAATATGACCGTTCCGAAAAGGATCCCTATTTGCGTCTTTCTAGTCATTTCTGAGGCTCAAGGGATTTGTAGTATGCCAACAAGGACGGCTGTAACATTTCGAATATTTCCCGATCAATTTTATACTCACCGTACCACACAAGGTCATAGATCCGCACACATTCCATGAAAACCATTTGGTTCGGCTTGCCGGACATTTCAAGTACGTAATGATGATTCGTTTTCTCTTTTTTCCAGACAATCCATGATTTCGTGATCAATTCTTTGAGAATGAACGTAAAATAGATGCGCACACATTCACGGTAATCTTCACGTGCCATTGCTGCCTCTAGTCGTAATTCAAGTTCTGACTTCGATATGACTTCTGGATTCCAATCGTCTTCAACATCCACGATCACTTTTTTGTCGATTGGCTTGGCATTTTTGAAAATCAAGTAAATGATGATGATGACAATCACTGCGATCAGAATGAAAAGAAGTACTTTCCACAAAGAAGACGGAGCACTTGGTGTATCGATATCAGGTAAATTAATGTCAGGCAAATTAGGATCAATGTTATAATCGACTGGCGGTGGCGGTTTCACTCTTGGGTCGCTTGGCAACGTTCCTGAGCCCCCGCCTCTATTGTATCCGCGTCGCTGCAGTCTGTCTTTGCGTGTTTGTTGAGGAACGTATTGAGCTCCTTGTCTACGCCCATTTGGTGAAGTGCTGGTGGTTGAATTCGTGGAATAATTTTCGCTCTCCCGATCCATTGTAGCTGGAGAAGAACCATACCAATCTTGAGGTCCTTTGTAGTCCTTTTGTTTTTTGTATTTCAGTAATTCGCGCTCATTTTCCCAGACTTTAGGTTTCTGATCCTGCCCAAAAAGCACGATTGGCGAAAACAAGAGGACGATATAGATGATCAGCTTATTCAAAATCGACCGTTGTTTCTTTGGTTCTGCTGCGCTTTCCAAATCGTTTAAAATCTTCTTTCAAGCCTGTCGCCTCAAATCGTTCACGCTCCGAATAAAAGCCGAAAGAGGTCATAATGACAACGAGCGGAACAAACAGTAAAATGAAAAATACATAGACCACTTGGCGTGTAACATTTCCCCAAAACATATAATCCCCGTTCAGTGACATCGAGACCCGTTTGACAAATCCCACAAGTAGATCCAGTAAGTCACTCATAATTGCTGGCTCACCGTTACCGTATGCTTCATGAATGCTGAATACCGAAGCGATCGGTTGTAAAAGAATTGTCACGAAAACCAACAAAATAAAGAGCATTAACAGGCTGTTGCCATAGTGCTTCGAGCTAAATTTAAACCCTCGTTTAAAGCGAAAACCAAATTTTCCATCGTCTAAGCCAACCGTTGCACTCACCAGTAAGAAAAGTGGAATGAGGAAGAAACACAACAAAATTCCCCACCAAGGAAGCGTGAATGCAAAGATGAGAATGAAGAAATTTGCTAGCCAGATTCCAAGTCCGCGATTGAACAGATAATTGAAAAAACTTTTCCAAGAGAAAGCTTGATCTGCGCTTCGAATGCTCCAAAAAACGGATGCGGCGCTAAGCGTAAACACGACGCTCCAACCAAGAATTGCCGCCAAATCAAACGCATTTCGATAGCCGTAACCCATCATGAGTTCAAATTGCGTTTGCCAATCGTACCAATGTTCTACGCCTAGCATATCAAGGTGATTCATGTCTTGCATGACAACCAACCCTGCTACAATTGGAAGCACGAGCAGCATATTTACACGCATGAATTTGCCAAATCTAAGTCGATACATTCGAAACGAGTCGGCGATGGTTTCACCGATGCTTCGAATCTTGTTAAAATTGAAGGTGGTTTTTGGTTTAAAATTGCCGACTTGCTCTTCGTGCAACAACTCTGGGTGTTTTCGCGCCACATAAACGGGATAGAATACATAGTATCCTAAGATGATGGCAAAGCTAAAGATGATGAGCGCCCATTTGGACCATTCGGGTAGGTTCTGATAATTGTGTGTTACGTAACTTTCCAAAAATCCAGCTGCAATGATGAAGGGTACAAGACTCATCATGATTTTCAATCCGCGCTTGGTAGAGAGTTGCAGCGATTGCATTCGGGTGTAACTTTTTGGGAACAGCCATCCATTTCCCGCCGTAATTCCAGCTCCTGCGGCGAGAACAATGGCAGAAATTTCAAACGCGCCATGAATCCAAATACCAAGAAAGCTGGTGATGAGTAATCCTTTTGTGTGGAAAAAATATTGGAACGTGCCAAGCATGACACCGTTATAGAAAATGACTAGATGCGTTCCAAGCGTGAAGAAAAAACCAAGAAAAAAGGTCAAAAATGCCACCTTCATGTTGTTGGTGGTAATATCCATAAACATCTGGAGCTGACTTTGAGTCATTCCATAGACCGCAAGGGGATTGCCATTTGCGATATTCTCATTGGTCATGTTCACGTATGCATCTCCCAAAACCAGTCGCGTAAAATCTGGATCAATGTGTGTGGTTAGTGCACCAATTGCCACGTACACCAAAAACGATACGAGTGCGACCAACAAGCTTTTCCGAGCGCGATAGATTTCTAGTGGCAGGGATGTTTTCCAAACTGTGAAAAATTTTCCGAGCGACTCCCCCTTTTGTTTGTGAACTCCGGTGTATACTTTCTGAGCCAACTGATTCAAATAGACACGCACAGTTCTACGACGGTAAAACGTCTGGGCATAGCTCAAATCATCGGTGATGTCCATGTACAAATCACTCAACTCTTCCGGGTCGTTTGATTTGGATTCATACAATTGCTCAAAGCGATTCCACTTCTGCTTATTCTGCTCTATGAAGGAGGTTTCTTTCAATCTATTTAATCATTCCGGTTGTGGGAAGCTAAATATAATGGATTAAACCGACCAAGAAGTGCTGTTGTGCTATAATTTTAGGCAAACCCACCAAAAGCGCTTAGTCTCTACTTTTTTTTCGAGAAATTTCGAGTTTTCCGATTTTGAGATAAAATCCAGATCCACGATTGTTTGCGGCGCGACCTGTTCGGAAATCCACTTCTTGATTGAGGGTTTTACTCAATTGATTGGTGATCGGCTTAATTGGATTTTTCATCTCGTCAACAAGCGCATAAGCCGGTTCGGTCTGCTGGATGATAACTTGTGGCCGTGGCGTAATGTGTGAACTAACTGGTTTCAAATCATTAGCTTCCAAACTGTTGATGATTTTTCTGGGGTTTTTTCGCTCCAGGGAATTGACAATCGCAATCCCCGAATTTTTTGCTTGAACAGACGGATTCACATACGCATTCTGCGGCGCGTCATTTTCATATGTTTGTCCATTGTTTCCCTTCTCTTTTTGCGCCACTTGATTTTGCTGCGGCGCTATTGATTTTGGTGAAATCCCCTTATTTTTAGGATTCTCAACCTTTGGAGTTGGATTCGTATTCGCGAGGGTAGACACCTCTTTCGGTTGACCCAAAATCACGAAAAACGCAATGAGCACACTTGCAGCTGCAAGAGCGATGTAGGGCCAAAAAATGATGGCAGCTTTACGTTTCAAACTCGATTTTTCGGAAAACACAATCGATTCATCGGCTTTCAATACCATTGCCGCAGTGTACATTCGCTCCTTCTCGAGTTGCGGATGCTTGCCAACAAAGGCATTCAATTCGCGTTGTTTTTCTGCGGAGAGTTGATTTTCAAGCTCAGCCACCAAAAAATAGTCAACATTCGAAAGCGCGATTGCGTCGTGATCCGCCACAATTTTCAACGAATCTTTTTCGTTAAAAACGACTGTTTCAGCTGGTAAATCGAGTGAAAGAAAATCTTCCTCATCGACGATCAAATCCGGATGTTCGGCAAGAAATTGCAGCAACAAAGCCGTGTCTTCCTCGCCCAGATTTCCTTCTAGGTGATCAAGGTAGAATGCCTCGTAATTAAATATGCTGATTCTTTCCGTTTTCATATCACTAAATCCAATCGTTTGATATATGCTTTCAATGCTGTCCGCGCTCTAAAAATATAGACCTTTACTTGCGACTCGTTCAATTCGGTTATTTCCGCAATTTCCGTGTAGTTGTATCCTTCATAATCCCGCAACAACAAAACAGTTTTTTGTATTTCTGGCAATCTATTCAAGGCTTCATGCAACACTTCTTGTAAATCGAATTCTGCGTCCGATCTCCCCGCCTGCTCTGGTGCACCTTCAATATCGCCTGAACGTTTTTCCTATTTCACCCAATCCACAATAGCATGATAAGCCGTTGTGAAGAGATACGATTTTACTTTTTCGTATAGGACCTCTTCGTGCTTCACCCACACTTTGGTAAATGTTTCCTGAACAATATCCTTAGCAGACATCTCATTTCGAA
>JBFYPU010000215.1:0-8249 GCA_041303175.1 Crocinitomicaceae bacterium
AGCTCAATCATCGGAGTTTTCGTAAGATGAGTAAAACAACGAGCGGCGCACCAATGATGGACGTAAATACATTGATCGGAATGAGTACATGATTTTCAAGTAGTTGGATGATCGCATCGCACAGGAGTACAAAAATTCCACCCACAAGAGCAGAGGAGAGAATAAGCAAACCATGGTGTTGCGATTTGAGGAGCATTCGAACCAAATTTGGCACGGCCAACCCAACAAATGCAATGGGGCCACAAAATGCCGTAATCAATCCAGTGAGAATCGCGGTAACGCCAATGATTGTGAAGCGCATCCGTCGATAATTTAAACCGAGAAGTTTCGCTTGTTCGTGACCCAATACCAATAAATGGAGTGGCTTTATAAGTAAAAGCGAACCGCCCATTCCAATTATAAAGACCGAGAAAATGAGTGGAATTTGATCAAATTGAATCCGTGAAAGCGATCCCAACGCCCAAAGTGTAAATACTTTCAACTCCTGAGCGTCGCTGCTCACCTCAAGCAAAGAAACAAGTGCACTTGTGAAACTTCCCAACATAAGCCCTATGAGTAGAAGCGAAATTTGTGACCGCACGATTTCAGAGAAAAGAGAAATAATTAACCCGAAAATGAATGCTCCAAGCAAGGCGTTTGTGATGACACCTAGATCGGAGGAAAGAAAGGGAATGCCAGTCATGATACTACACGCAACGAAGAGACTCGCTCCTGAGTTGATACCCAAAACATAGGGCCCAGCAAGTGGATTGTTGAAGAGCGTTTGCATCAACAGTCCTGCCACGGAAAGTCCAGCTCCTGCGATAATCGCTGTGAACATGCGTGGAATTCGAACCTCACGCGCAATCAATTGTGCAGTATTTGTTTCATCAAAGGAAAAAAGTGAATTGAAGAAATCACTGAACGTAAGCGTCAAATTTCCAGACATAAAATGGAAAATTCCCGCCAAGGGCAGCAGGGCAAGAAAGAGGACAATCATCCATTTATGACGCGTAGAAACAATCAATTGGCAATGCGTTTGTAATAATGAAGCGGCTTTCCTGCTTCGAACTGTGGATGAAAGATATGCATTAAATCTTCAAGTACCTTCTGCGGTTCAATGGCGCTGTTTTCCCAAAATCGGTTCATGTCGTGCGAGTAACAATAGATTCCATTTTCGTACGCACTGAGATACGTTGCTTTTGGATTCATTTCAGAAAGCGTTTTTTTGGACGAAATGCCAGGTTGAATCCAATAAGGCGTTTGTTGGTTATCCGCGATCACTTTTTCGATGGGAAGGAAAATGCTGCCGGTTCCTTTTTTGCCTTGGTAGACATACTTTCCTCCAGCATCTTTGATCAAAATGGCCATATAACTATCACCCGCTGGGGCAGTCCATTGATCCGAATAGAAATTCCCACTGATCACCTTCGGGGTATCTTTGAGAGCGTCTATTTTTGTACACAAGTGTTGATACGATGATTTGATGTCCTTAAAAACGGCGTGAGATGCATCCACTTTGCCAACAAGGATTCCAATAAACTTGATCCATTCTGCTCTGCCCAGAGGATGGTGTTCGCGCCATTCATAATTTGGAATGCTTGCAATTCCCAATTTTTGCAGCTTTCCGTTTCCGTCAAATTCATCCCCAAAACCGCTGTAAATGATCAACTGCGTATTCGATTTTACGATGCGCTCAATCGGTGGATGTGTCTCATCGCCAAACTCTTCAATCTTACCTGCTTTGAACCGTTTTTTTAGTTGAGGAGAATGCGCGTAGTTCATATTTGAAACACCCGTAATTGTAACAAGGGCATCAATTTTAGAGAGCATTCCAACGGTTGTTTGAGATAGCGTCGCAATGTTTTGAACGGGAATATGAATGACTTTTTCACCCTTTTTGGAATGATCGTATGTCAGTTGATAGACCGCTTCCACTTTGTGTGAGTTTGGATCGAGAAGGGATAATTCATATCCGCCAAGAACGGATTTTACGCGAAAATTTTGGGCGAATTCGACCACAATAGGAGGGGGTACTTCGTTTTTTAATGCATTCAACTCAGCGGTATTCTTAGCAGCAGGTTGTTGTGTACTGGATTCACCACAAGCCACAAAAAGGAGACCGAAAAACAAAACAAAGTAAACTTTCATGCTGCAAAGATAATCGACTAATTCGTGTGTTGGTGCAGAAATCGGAATGACTTACACAGAGCGAGCAATGCACTTACGTGAATTATTATAACAAATATTTAATCTGTTGTTAACAATAAAACACTTTATGTCCAACTTACCATATGGTTTAAAAGATTTTATCATTATTCTTTGACAGAAAAATTCTTTAACATAAATTAGCCCAAAATTTTATACGCACTATGAAAAACTTCTACACCCTTCGAACGGGCTTGGTATGCGCCGTATTTGCGTTGATAACATGTTGTCAATCCAGTATTTTCGCACAAATTTCCTTAACAGCAACCGGTGGCACTCCCGCTGGTTCTTATGCAACCGTTCATGATGCTTTCACAGCCATAAATGCAGGAACGCATACAGGCTCAATTGCAATCTCCGTCAATGGAAACACAACTGAACCAGCAACACCTGTTAACTTAGCAGCGAGCGGTCAAGGTGCTGCTTCCTACACGGCTATTGTTATTAAACCTACTGTTGTAGCTACAATCGCTGGTGCAACTACACCAGGTTCAGCAGTGATTAACCTCGATGGAGCGGACAACGTTACCATTGATGGAAGTATTGCCATTGGTGGAACAACACGTGATTTGACCATTCAAAACACAGCGTTAAACACCATAGCAAACGTAGCATGTATCCGATTGATCGGTCGAACCACTCTTGGTTTGGGTGCTACGAACAATACGATTAGAAACTGTAACATTACAGGAAACACGCCAGGGAACAACGGTTTATCTGGTTCTACGGTTACTACTACCTACGGGATCTACGCAGGTTCTACTGTTTTAACAACAATGGCTGCAACAAGTGGTGGAGCTGATTATGACAACTTGACGATTCAAAACAACCTAATCACAAACGCTTATATTGGTGTGAACGTGATAGGATTGGTTTCTCCAAGCCAAGCGGATAACATGCAAATTTTGGATAACACAGTAGGTTCTGCTTCTGCGAGAATTGGTTTTAAAGGAATTGTTGGTCAACATGTAGTTGGTGGTGCCGTTGTAAATAACACAGTAACACAGATCGAAGCAACTACTTCTATTTCTGTTGCAGGGATCGATTTTTCGGGATCAGCATCTACGGGACTTGCGATTCGTAGTAATACGATTACTGATATACATGGATACAGTCTTTCTGGATATGGTGCCCATGGAATTAATATCACTAGTGGAGTTGGATATGTGATTTCCAATAATGTTATACACGGAATTCAGACATTGAACTATGCAAGCTCAAGTACCTCGTTTCAGGCATTTGGAATTCGACTAGCTGGAGGAACAGGTCACCAAATTTACTATAACAGTGTGAACATGTACGGAGATTACACATCTGGGCCTTCTACCACAACTGCAATCTCTGCGGCTTTAGTGGTAACAGGAACTGGTGTAATTGGACTGGATATCCGCAACAACGTTTTTGCGAACAAAATGACTTCAACAGCGTCTTCCCCTGAATTTTTTGCTGTTTGGTTTCCCGCTTCATACAACTTCGCGAACGCTAATTTAGACCGTAATGCTTATTTTGTGAGTGCTGGTTCGCAACATCATATTGGTAAAATTGGAGGAACATTTGGAGCGAATATTCACACAACTTTGAATGCTTGGAGATTGATTTCTCAAGTAGGCAACGCAACAAATGATTTGAATTCTCATCCAGGTTCAGGCAACTCGAATGCGCCATTTACATCGGATGTGAACTTGACAATTCCGGCTGCAACCATTACAGTAATGGAAAGCACTGGATTGCCAGTAGCATCGTTGGGTTTACCAAACGTAGATAGAAACAACGTAAACCGCCCAGCTGGCTCAGGTACAAATCCTGACTTAGGGGCATACGAATTTGAAGGTTCAGTACCTGGTGATTTGGTTGCACCAATTGTTTCTGGTTTGTCAGCTGCTCCAGGTTCAAGCTGTACAAACGTTGCACACGTTGTAACGGTTACGGCTTCTGATAACGTTGGTGTGACTGCGGTAACATTGAATTATTCTTACAATGGAGTAGCTCAAACACCGATTACCATGACGTTAACTTCTGGGACAGCATTAAGTGGAACGTACTCTGGTACAATTCCAGCTGCGGTGGGTGCTAACGTAACAGTTACGTATTCAGTTTCGGCGGTTGACGCAGGATTGAATAACAGTGGATCACTTGCGGGTACATCGTATGCGGATAGCTACTTAGTTGTAACAGCTAGTGCGGATCAAACAATCAATACAGGTGTTGGAACAACTGTCTCGGCAACAACAAATGATCCTTCTTTTGGAAGACTATTGATTTCAGAGGTGATTCAGTTCAAAACAGGAACGGGAGATGGTCCTTACCCTGCGTATATTCCAGCAGTAGATAATGATTTTGTTGAAATTATAAATTACGGAGACGTTGCAGCAAATGCTGGCGGCTACACAATGACATTGTATGGTGGTGTAAATGCTTCTTATACAATTCCTGCGAATACAATCATCCCATCAGGTGGAACATTGGTACTTGCCTTTTCTGGAACCGCTTCAGATCCTGCTAACCTTTACTTTGGAATGAATGTGGCGTCAACCTCTTCAGGGGTGGCAATGGGTTATGTCTTGCGCAATCCACAAGGGCAAATTAAAGACGCTTTTGCATCAAACGGATACGTCTTCACAGGAGGTTCAGGTGTAACAGCTACTGATTGGTCTGGTACCGTTGGAACTTCTGCTGGTTTGGCAGGAATTCGCCGTACAGCCGCTACAGATAACAACGTTGCAGCGGATTGGACTTTATCTGGAGCAGCGAACTTGACAAATATCGGTGTGTACAATTCACAAGTTACAATCGTTCCAATTCCACAAACAATCTCTTGGACAAATGACTTTAACGCAAACGTTTCTACAGTAAACCCACTTCCAGTTGCAGCATTTGTAACTCCAGGTGCGTACACGTTCACTGCAACGTATAACGATGGGACATGTACAGCCACTGACAATGTTGTGATCACCGTTTTAGCACCAACACCACCAGTAGCGGACTTCTCAGCAACTCCGCTTGTGGGATCTGCTCCATTGAGTGTTGCCTTCACAGATTTGTCAACGAACATTCCAACAGCTTGGTCATGGGTGATTTCACCAGCAGGTGGTGTTACGTATACAAGCGGAACGTCAACTTCTCAAAATCCAACAGTTTCTTTCGCGAATGCAGGAATCTATACAGTTACATTAACTGCATCAAACAGTGCGGGATCAGATGATGAAACAAAAGTGAACTACATCGTTGTAGATTTCTGTCCTTCTACGGCTATAAACACAGGAGATACTGACATCGGTAATATCACTTTCGGATCATTGAACGTTGGTACGGCAACTCCAGTTTTCAATAATCCAACGGCAAATGCGTTGTACACGAACAACATGGCTCTTCCTGCACAGAATTACATAGTAGGACAATCGTATCCAATTTCGATTTCTCAAATCACAAGTGGTGCAACGTTCTACAATGCTTTTGCGAATGTCTTCATTGATTACAACAACGATGGTGGATTTGATCCTGTTACGGAGCGTGTATTCACGGGTTCTACTTCGAATGTTGGGCCAGTTTCTATTATGAGTGGTTCTGTAACGATTCCAGTTTCAGCTACATTGGGACTTGTGCGTATGCGCGTGATCCTTGATGAAAATGGAACTGCTTCTTCTTCACCTTGTGGAAGCTATGCTTACGGTGAGACGGAAGATTACATGGTGAACATTCAGTGTGCTTCAGTACCTCCAACGACCACAGGGGCTCCAATTTGTTCAGGTCAAACAGCTACATTATCGGCAGCAGGAACGAACGTTCAATGGTATTCTGATCTCGTATCAACTACACCTGTTGGATCAGGTTCATCGTTTACAACACCTACGTTGTCTGCAACAACTTCTTACTATGCAACTTCAACTGATCCAGGTTGTGGGGAAAGCGGACGTATAGAGATCATAGTCACAGTTAATCAGCCAACAACTGCTACAGAAACAATAGCTGAATGCGCATCGTATACATGGGCAGTAAACTCGACTACGTACACTTCATCAGGCTCGTACACCGCAGTGATTCCAAATGCTGTGGGATGTGATTCAACGATTACACTTGATTTGACAATCCTAGCGCCAACTAGTTCGACTCAAACAGCAGCGGCTTGTGACAGTTACACTTGGGCAGAAGATGGAAACACGTACACTGCAAGTGGAGCATACACGACTACATTAGTCAATGCTGAAGGTTGTGATTCTCTTGTGACGCTTAATTTGACGATCAATACGGCTACAACTTCATCGACTTCTGTAACATCATGTGGATCTTACCTTTGGGATGCGGATGGAACTACATATAATGCGTCTGGTACTTATACTGCGACCTTGACAAATGCCGCTGGATGTGATTCCGTTGCAACCTTGATTTTGACAATTAATACAGTATCCGATTTAGGTGTTACATTAACAGATGGTGTCTTGACAGCTGACTTGACTGGCGGCGGTGTTACTTACCAATGGTTGGATTGTGATAATGGATTTGCAGAGGTTGCTGGTGCGACTTCACAGTCATTCGATCCAACAGATATCGGTAACTATGCAGTTGAAATCACAGAAAATGGTTGTGTGGATACATCAGCTTGTTCGTTGATCGATGACACAGGATTGAATCACAACGATTTGACTTCTGTATCGATTGTTCCAAACCCAACAAACAGTCTTGTAACGCTTACGTTTGAAGCTGCTGAAGCAAGATTGACCATTCTTGATTTGAAAGGTAAGATCATTAACGTATTGACAGTTAACTCTGGCGATACAGTTGATCTGTCTAATTATGAAAATGGTGTGTACTTGTTCTCCATTTACGCTGATTCAATCACAGCGATTGAACGTGTTGTGAAGCAATAAGATCATCACACAGAAAAATTGGAAACCGTTCCGACATTGTCGGGACGGTTTTTTTGTGCGTAAAATGTTCGATGCTTTACGATTTAGATCGTCTAAAGAGAGGTGTTGGAGTTTGCGCTTTCGCAAGTTATTCGATCTATCTACTCACTTTTTGGATGTGCTAAAATGGTCTTGATAGTTAAACGGAATTCGCTCTAATAAGCGCTCGCGCCAAGGTGCAGTGCGGTAGCTTCTGACGAAAAATGAGCGTTGTTGAGCTTAGGAATGGCGTATAGTTTACTAACAGCCAGGGCTTAGCGACACAGCTCTTTTTGACAGAACTAAAGCATGGAGACTGTTTAGACGCCCAAATACTTTTACACTTTTAGTTTCGACTGCGTGTAGTGCTTCTGGTTTCGGGCTTCTATTTCGACTGCGCTCACTTCGACTGCGCTCATTGGCCGCAGTGGACGTGTGCTCAAGCATTATCCCTCAGTTTCCAGCTAACGGTTCTTTTGCATCCAACCTACTCAAACCTAATGCCTACGTCAATCCAAAAGCGCAGCGATCTAATAATCTAATAATCCAGTAATCTAGTAAACTAACTCAATTCCCCACCCGATCAGCCTGTTCTCGAGCTTTTACCATGATCTGATCTGCTTTGGCATCGCCTTCTTGCTCAATCTTCAAGGCTTTTTTCTCCGCTTCGTCCTTCAGTTTTTTTCCGGCCACTTCAGCGGCTTTTTTCTTGATAGGGTTGCTTCCAGCCTCGGTCATCAATTGAGCGGCTTGTTTCGCGGCTTCATCGCGCACGGCGTTGGCAGCTTTCTTTGCCGTAGCTTTGGCCTTGTCTGCCTCAATTTGTGCCTTATCCAAAATTTCCTTTTTCTTGGCGTTGAAATCCTCTTTCACTTCCTCAACTTTGTTGTTGATGATCGCTTTTACAGTGTCCTTCACCGTTTCCTTGAGGTTATCGATCAATTCATCTTTAAAGTTTCCTGTTGCTTTCAAGATTTGCTCTTTGAAATCAGTGGTGATGGTCGGATTTTTATAGAACCCAGCAACGTTCACATTCACTGGAATGAAATCAGGAAGTGATCCAATGTTCAATTTCGGACTGAGTGCTTTGAGTTTTTTCATGGCGTCTTCAACCACTTTGATCATTTCAGCTGGGATTTGGTCTTTCGGAACGTTTAGCGCCATGGTGTAGTTTAAATT
>JBFYPU010000216.1:0-7628 GCA_041303175.1 Crocinitomicaceae bacterium
TTATCGACGAATTTTCAACTATTTTAAGCGAAAGGAATCGGAATTTTTATTGAAGAGCGATTATTCAATTATCGGAACAGAAAATGGTCGGAACGAAATTTCTACGTGGAAATCCATACAAGGAAAATCAATCAACATTAAAGTCATCCCTTGCTGTGCCGATTTGGATCTCTTTGACCCTCAAAAAAACACTACCGAAGAGCAATCAGAGCTGAAAGGGAAGCTTGGCATACAAACGAATCATTACGTTCTTGGCTATGTGGGTTCGATTGGCACTTGGTACATGCTTTCGGAAATGCTCGATTACTTCAAGTGCTTGCAAGAAAGTAATCCCAATGCAGTATTTCTTTTCGTATCGGGAGAAAAACCCGAGTACGTGAAAGGTGAAGCCGCAAAAAAAGGGATTGATCCAGCCGCTATTTTTGTCTCAACGACTTTGCACAGCGGCGTTCCGTTACACATTTCAATTTTCGATTCGGCCATCTTCTTTATCCGTCCCAGTTATTCCAAAAAAGCCGCTTCGCCGGTCAAACAAGGAGAAATTATGGCGATGGGAATTCCACTCATTTGCAACGCCGGCATAGGCGACACGGACAGTATTGTGAAGAAATACAAAGCTGGTACGGTGATCGATGAACTCAACGACGAGACTTATCGCTCCCATTTTATTCGAAAGGAGATGTTTGATTCCCAGGAAATTACGAGAGGAGCAAAGGATTATTTTTCCCTCGAGGAAGGACTGAATCAGTATGAATGGATCTACAAGAAAATCCTTGAGTAAACGCTTCGTCATCATAGCGCCCTATCCAATTGGACAAGCTCCTTCACAACGATTTCGATTCGAGCAGTACATCAATCTCATTGAAAAGAAAGGATATATTATAGAGTTCCATGCATTTCTTTCCGATAAAACATGGAAGGCACTCTACAAAGAAGGCTCATTTTTCTCGAAAGCCTTTGGCATGATGGGGAGTTTTTGGCGTCGATTTTTACTGATGTTCAAACTTCGTTCCGCGGCTGTTATTTTTATTCACCGAGAAGCTTCTATGATTGGGCCACCCATTTTTGAGTGGATCATTGCGAAAATCCTTCGTAAAAAGTTTATCTACGATTTCGACGATGCCATTTGGTTGCCGAATTATAGTGATACGAATGCCAAGTTCCAGCGATTAAAAGCTTATGGAAAGGTGAAGAAAATCATGAAATGGTCACACGCCATCAGCGCAGGAAACGAATATTTAAAGGATTTCGCCTTGCAGTTCAATCCAAACGTGAGGGTGATTCCAACCACCATCGACCTCGAAAATGTGCACAACCGTGTCACCAACCATCAAGCGGAAATTCTAGTCATCGGTTGGACAGGAACGCACACCACCATGAATTATTTGGACGAACTTGTCCCGATTTTAAAGGAATTGGAGGAAAGGCACACCTTCATTTTTCGGGTGATTTCTAATCAGTCGCCGACCTTCTCCCTAAAATCCTTGGAATTCGTGAAATGGAACAAGGAAACAGAAATTGAAGATTTGGCACAGTTCAGCATCGGCGTAATGCCTTTAACGGACACCATCTGGGCGAAGGGAAAGTGCGGATTCAAAGGCTTGCAATACATGGCATTGGAAATACCTTCGGTGATGTCGCCAGTGGGAGTAAACACCACAATTATTGAACACGGCATGAATGGATTTCTCTGTTCGACTCCCACTGAATGGAAAGAAACGCTCATTCACCTCATCGAGAACGAAGCCCTTCGAATTGAAATTGGAAAAAAGGGCTTCCAAACGGTGAAAGAACGGTATTCAGTTGAAGCCAATTTCCCACATTATTTAGACATCATAGACTCATGAAACTTCTTTTCGCTACCTCCAACCAACACAAAGCAAAGGAAATCGCTGCTTTACTTCCCGAGTCGTTCGAATTACTGACGCTCAACGACATTGAAATCACCGAAGACATTCCTGAAACGAGCGACACCTTGGATGGAAATGCGAAACAAAAATCAGAGTACATCCTAACCCACTTTGGTTTGGATTGCTTCGCTGACGATACGGGCTTGGAAATTCCAGCGCTCAACAATGAACCAGGTGTGAAATCAGCACGCTATGCCGGCGAACATAGAAATTCGGAAGACAACATGGAATTGGTTATGGCGGGATTAGTAGGAAAAGTTGATCGATCTGCGCGTTTTCGAACGGTTATTTCGTTGGAATTGAACGGCACGCAACATCTATTTGAAGGCGTGGTAAATGGAATCATTCGAACCGAAAAATCCGGCGATGGTGGCTTTGGATACGACCCCATTTTTGAACCAGAAAATTGCGGTAAAACTTTCGGGGAAATGAGCATGGACGAGAAAAACAGCTACTCTCATCGTGCACGGGCATTTGAAAAAATGATTGCTTTTTTATCTCAATAAATCTCGTCCACTTTCCCTCAATTATCGGTAAATTTGTGCGCGCTGGAAATCGGCAATAACATCAAAAAAAACACAAAAATGGCATCACCAAAAATCATTTACACACGAACCGACGAAGCACCTGCGTTGGCAACGTATTCCTTTTTACCCGTCGTTGAAGCTTTCACAAGCGCGGCTGGCGTTGCGGTAGAGTCGAGAAATATTTCTTTGGCAAATCGTGTGATTGCTGCATTTCCTGAATTCCTCAAGGAGGAACAACGTGTGTCGGATGACTTAAAGGAACTCGGTGAACTGGTGACATCTCCCGAGGCCAATATTATAAAATTACCAAACATTAGTGCGTCAATTCCGCAATTGTTGGCTGTGATCAAAGAGCTACAAGAAGATGGATTTGCCGTTCCAAGTTATCCTGACGAACCAGCAACGGATGCGGAAAAGGCGATACAAGTGCGCTACAACAAAATCAAAGGAAGTGCTGTGAATCCTGTCATTCGTGAAGGGAATTCAGATCGCCGTGCACCAAAAGCCGTAAAGGAATTTGCTCGTCAAAATCCACACAAAATGGGGGCATGGACAGCTGATTCTAAAACGCACGTGGCTACAATGACTGCTGGCGATTTCCGAGCAAATGAACTATCGGTAACACTGGAAAATGCCACTTCGGTGAAGGTAGAATATACACGGGACAATGGCGAAGTGTCGATTCTAAAAGACAACATTGCGTTGCTGGCCGGTGAAATCATCGATGCAACCGTAATGAGCAAAAAGGCCTTACTTGCGTTCTTGGATGCTCAGGTAAAAGATGCGAAAGAAAAAGGTGTTTTGTTTTCGTTGCACATGAAAGCGACGATGATGAAAGTTTCCGACCCGATCATTTTTGGTCACGCAGTTCGTGTGTTCTTCAAAGATGTGTTTGAAAAGCACGCCGCACTCATCGATGAAATCGGAGCGGATGTAAAGAATGGCTTAGGTGATTTACTTACAAAAGTTGCGGCATTGCCTGCAGATCGTCGTGCTGAAATAGACGCAGATATTCAAGCCTGCTTTGAAAATGGACCTGCATTGGCCATGGTGAATTCTGAAACTGGAATCACAAACCTTCACGTGCCAAGTGATGTGATCATCGATGCTTCAATGCCTGCAATGATTCGTACTTCGGGGCAAATGTGGAATGCTGATGGCAAACCACAGGACACAAAGGCAGTGATTCCTGATAGCAGCTACGCTGGCTTGTATGAAGTGACTTTGGACTTCCACAAACGAAATGGGGCGTTTGATCCGAGAACGATGGGAACCGTTCCTAACGTTGGATTGATGGCGCAGCAAGCTGAGGAATACGGTTCGCACGATAAAACATTTGAAATTTCTGGATCAGGAACCGTTCGCGTGGTTGATGCGAATGGAACAACTTTGATGCAACACAACGTGGAAGATGGCGATATTTGGAGAATGTGCCAAGTGAAAGATGCGCCGGTTCAAGATTGGGTGAAATTGGCGGTTACGCGTGCTCGAGCGTCGAAAATGCCTGCTGTTTTTTGGCTAGATGAATCACGTGCACACGATGCCGAATTGATCAAAAAAGTAGTGAAATACCTGATGGAATACGACACGAATGGATTAAACATTCAAATCATGTCGCAAAAGGACGCCACTGAGTATACGCTTACACGCTTGAAGGCTGGAGAAGATACAATTTCTGTTACCGGGAATGTGTTACGCGACTATTTAACTGATCTCTTTCCAATTTTAGAACTCGGAACAAGCGCAAAAATGCTTTCCATTGTTCCTTTGATGAATGGGGGTGGATTGTTTGAAACAGGTGCGGGAGGTTCAGCTCCAAAACACGTTCAGCAATTGGTAGAGGAAAATCACCTGCGTTGGGACTCTTTGGGTGAATTTTTGGCACTAGCCGTTTCTTTGGAACATTTAGCAACCACGTTCTCCAACCCGAAGGCACAAATTTTGGCGGATACCCTCGATTCAGCGACAGGAAAATTACTTTCAAACAACAAAGGACCTTCTCCAAAAGTGAACGAATTGGACAACCGAGGTAGTCATTTCTATTTGGCAATGTACTGGGCAGATGCACTTGCAACGCAAAACGATGATCTCGAATTGAAGGCACAATTCAAGACCTTGGCAGCGGATTTGATCGCAAACGAAGCGAAAATTGTAAAAGAATTGAATGACGTTCAAGGCCATGAAGTTGAATTGGAAGGATATTATTTCCCGAACCCAATTCGCGTTGAAGAGGCCATGAGACCAAGCGAAACATTCAATAGTTTATTGAGTGTTTTGGTATAATTTCTAAAAATTAATTCAAAAACGCTCTTCTGAAATTGATTGGAAGAGCGTTTTTAGTTAGATTTATTAAAAAAAATCAGCATGATTCGATTCGCATTCCTTTTCATGGGCTTCTTTTCATCCTTTGCCATTTCTGCTCAATCTTTTCCTGAGGATTGGGAAGGTATTTATGATGGCAAAATGACAATTGGCTCGACGGAACGCCTGAATGATAGTGTTGCCGTAGTGTTCGAACTTGCAACCATTGAGAAAGATTCCAGTTGGACCTATCGAATGATCTACAACAGCGAACGGTTTGGAGTGATCACGAAAGATTACATTATTCGAAGGGATGGCAACAATCCAACCAACTATTTACTCGATGAACTTGACGGCATTCTTATCGAAATGAGCTTGATGAATGGCTGTTTTTATGACGTATTTGAGGTGATGGATCAGTTATACTCAACCACCATGTGCTGGAACAATGGCAGCATCCGATTCGATTTATATATGTCTTCACGTAACACGCCGCGCGTCACGAACTCCGAGGTGGATGAGGAGGGAAATTCGTATGAAGTCAAAAGTTACAAACCCACGCAGCATCAAACGGTGGTACTTACACGACGGAAGTAATGCGGAGTATTTCAAGTAGTCACCTCACGTTCGAATTCAAAAAAGGACTGTCGATTCGTTCAACCATGAAAATGCTTTCGCTTTGCCTGACGGTAGTTTTCTTTGCGTCGTGTCGGTCTATTCAACCCGAGGCACCCGCGATTGAGGTTGCGGAATCCTACGATGTTCCAAAAGCTGCACCGTCCTTCATCAAAATCCCTATTAAGATAAACCTAAAAACCTATTTTGACGAAACGGAAAAGAGCATCGACAAAACATTTAAGGGAACTGAAGACAATTGTTCCGGCGTGAGTTTCTCCTATTTGTTCAAACGTGATCCCATTCAATTCAAAGGGATTGGAAAGAAGTTGCAGTTCGAAGTGGATGGGAAATACTCCCTTTGGTTAAGTTATTGTCCAGCGTGTTCGGATTTGTTTGCAGAAAAACCATATTGCTTAACAACCCGAATACCAGCTAGTTGCGGGGTAGATGAACCCATGCGAAAAATTCACGTTGGCTATGAAACAACCATCGGCGTGACGCCAGAATACCGATTGAAATCGAATACAAAATTCCGAGAGATCGAAGCTCTTTCTCCATGTAAAATAACTGTATTCAATTACGATGCCACTGAACGATTGGAAACAGAGTTGAAAACGGTGTTGGTGGATTTGGAAAAAACCATAGATAAGGAAATTGGAGCGGTAGACCTGCGTCCTGAAATGAGCAAAACATGGAATCTCATGGCGAAACCATCCAATCTGGATGGTTATGGATTTCTGGAGCTCAATCCATTGTCCATTGCTATGGACGAAATTCGTTATGTGGGAGATACCGCATATTTCAATGCCATTTTGAAAGCAAGTCCACAAATTGTTTCCCAAAAATCCAATACAAAGCCAAAGGAACTGCCCGATTTGTCGACCTATATCGACCGAGACGGATTCGACATCACCATGGACGTTTTCACCCAATACGATTCCTTGAGTTCAATTCTCACCCGTAATTTGATGGGCAAGAAAGTCGAGATCAAAGGCAAGGAAATAATTTTCGACTCGATTCAAATTTATGGCGCGAGCAACAAGCAACTGCTCATTCAATTGGACTTTATGGGGTCAAAAAAGGGAACCTTATTTCTTACTGGAACACCTGTGTTTGATTCTGATCGTCAATTTATTTCCTTTCCAGATTTGGAGTTTGATGTGAAGTCAAAAAGCGCACTACTCAAAGGTGCAAAGTGGTTTTTTGACAAGAAAGTGACGCAGCTTCTTCGTGATCAAACAGCGATAGATCTCGCTCCTTACTTGAAAACCTTGCGTGAAGAATTGAACAAGAACCTCTCGATGAAATTGTCCGAAGGTGTACATCTTAGTGGATCAGTGGACGATATTTCCATTCGCATCATTCAACCGAGAAAGGATCAACTGCACATTCGGATTCATAGCTTGGGAAATTTAATGATCAAGCTGGACTAACGATTTTGCATGTGAGCTGCGACTTGAGGAAAACAATTGTAGAGTGCTTCACCCAATTCGGGTTCAAAATCCATTTCTGAAATGGCTTGTTTCATGCAGCGAAGCCATTCTATCCGGGCTGCATCGTCAATGGCATGAGGAGCATGTCGCATGCGCATACGAGGGTGACCGTATTCCGAAGTGTAGATCTGTGGTCCACCCAAAAATTGTGTCAGAAATCGGAATTGTTTGTCACGAATCACCGCAGGATCGTTGGTGAAGAGGTGAGAAATGTTTGAATCGTTCAATACCAAATCATAAAAGCGATCCACTAAAATCCGAAGCCTTTCTGGTCCTATTTTTGTATACAATGTCTCCATATAACTGTTAGTCAAATGATAATAGTTTACGCGGCATGGAAATTCGCGTGACTTTTGTACATTTACTCATCCATATGGCAAAGATACTCTTTCTTATTGGCCTTGTATTGCTCTGCCAAGATGCTATTTCCCAAATTTCGGGAAGAGATAAGGCATCCTTAAATTCGTGCTATGGCGCGATCAATATTTTTGAAAATGGGGACTTCCAATTGCAGTTTACGGGTAAGAAGGCGGAAAAAGGGGTTGAGGCCTATCCATCATTGTCTGAGGTAAGTTCTGATAACTTGATTTGGATTTCATTTATCGCCCCAGAATCAGGTGATTTAACCTTTACAGCTTCTAAAAACGCGGGTTTTCTTCAAATGGTTGTTTTTGCCGAAGAACAGGGTGATGTTTGCGGTGAGATCGGTAAAGCTATGGCAGAAATCAAGCGAGTTCACCTTGAAAAAAATGCTTCACTCATTGGATTGGATTACAAGG
>JBFYPU010000217.1:0-5217 GCA_041303175.1 Crocinitomicaceae bacterium
AGCGACGATGCCGTGGAAATTGAAACCGTACTTCCTTTTGGTGAATCGAGTGATCCCGAAAATCCACATTTTACGGATCAAATGGACATGTACCTCAATCACGAACGAAAGAAAATGACACTCGACAAGGTAACAATTTACGCGGAAGCCGTTCAGGTGTATCATCCGATTCGTATGGAAGGTAAGTAGGAAATGGAAAGCTCGCCCGAATCGCATCCACAACAACAAATGACAAAAAAACGTCCGTCGATCTAGGATCAACGGACGTTCGTCTTAATTAGAATGTGCTTGTTTATTCTTTAACCAATGTCACCGTTTGCGTTGACGTACCCGTGCTCAATTGCAACAAATAAGAGCCCTTGAGTTCGTTTCTTAAGTCGATGGTGAAATCGCTCGAGGTTGTACCTGTTTGAATACTTTTTCCATCTATTGTGAAGATCGCATAATCAACCTGTCCGAGTTCCTGACCAAAGGAAATGGTGAACAGTCCATTGGATGGATTTGGGAAGATGCTCACGTTTGCAAGCCCGTTGATTTCTTCAACACCACTGCAATCATCCACTTGAATGGTTGTAGATGCGCTATTTGAACAGCCAAAGTTATCTGTACTTGTATACGTAATCGTGAAGGTTCCAACACCGCTCAATGCAGGGTCAAAATTCAATCCGCTCACGCCTGTTCCAGTGTACGTTCCTGAAGGTGGAGTTGCCACCGGTAAAGGAATTGCTGGATCATCTAAGCATACCTCGTTTGGATCAAATTCGTCGATCAGTGTCGCAGGCAATGGCGTTACGGTTACTTCGAACGAACAATCTGATGTGTTTCCAGCAACATCCGAAACCGTGTAGGTAACAACCGTTGTTCCCACATTGAAAACAAGTCCATCTACACTGCCAGATCCAGCAGCCGTTGTTGCACCCGTGCTGTTGTATGTTACCGTTTCTCCCGCGCAATTATCAGAAGTAGCTGGTACGCCTACAAAAAGGGTATCGCCTTGACAAAGTTGGATGTTGCCATTGCAGATGATTGTTGGAAGTTGATCGTCGATTACCGTGATGTCGATAGAGCATGTATCCGTGAAACCACCGCTCTCTGCTACGAAGGTATTTGTGGTTGTTCCAACAGGAAATGCACTTCCGCTCGGCAATCCATCGATTTGTGTAATGGTTGGCGCAGGACCAGCACCCACCCATGAAAGGGTTACTTCACCGTTCCCAACGCGAACGCCTTGTGTGTGTGTTACGCTCGTTGCAGATGAGATCGTGTAGCTACTTCCACCAGCGCCACCGCGACAGTTTCCGCTTCCAGCTCCGCCATACCAGCCGCCGCCGCCGCCATATACTTCGCAACCGCATCCTGTAGGTGAACCACCAAAACCAAAACCTCCCGCGCAAATTGGGTTGTTGAACGATGAGCAGGTTCCATTTCCAGAGGACGTTTGTGTTCCTCCTTCACCACCTGGGTTTGATGCGAAATCCACGCGCCATCCGTTTCCACCGATGAGGCCTCCGCCGAGACCACCGTGAACTTCCATTGATGACCAAAAACCGCCACCGCCGCCAGCACCAGCAACCACTACGCGATCCGCGTAGGTTGTTCCACCAATGCGGATATCGGAAGCGCCACCGCCTCCTTTTCCAGCTGTTTCACCGTTTCCACCGCCGTTAAAACCGCCAGTTAATCCAGTGGGTTGCTCCCCAACGTAGACGTAAATCGTGCTACCGGGCGTGACAGCTAAGGTTGCTTGAACATAGCCGCCAAAGTTGATGTTTGTGCTTGGTGAATTCGTTCCACCTTGCGCACCATAGGCATCTACTGTGATGCTCGTTACTCCCGCAGGAACGGTAAACGTTTGTTGCGCACCTGTGTATGTAAATGTTTGAGAGACGAGCGCTCCACCACCACAAGGGTCAGCGGCCATCGGTTGAGAGTACGTAACGACTGCATCACACATTCCTGCGTCGGCAGGAACCGTAATTCCTGGCATGCACGTGATGACTGGACATTGCGCTTGTGCAGAAAAATGGAGAGCTGAAAGTGCGATTCCCCACGTAAGTTGTTGGATCATTTTTTTCATAATGCTATCGTTGAGTAGGTTGAATGTTTACGGTAAATTGAGAAAAATTGTCACCTGAACCCATGGGAATCAAATACGATCCATCAAACGCCACGCTTTTTCCAGATGCAAGGGACACCCTTGCTTCGCTCATTTCATCCGAAGTGATCATCAAACGTTCGTGATTTTGTTCAAGGGACCAGGTAAAGTCCACCTGATCTTCCGTCGTGTTTTCGAAGCGAATGGACAAAAAGTACTCCCCTTTGAGCTCAATTTTGGAAAACGAAATGGAAATTCCGTGAAGGGTTTGTGCGGGTTGCCATTCGTCGCTTGGCTGCACAATTTCGTTGCTACAGGATGTGTTTTCGAGTGCATTCGCACTGACAGGTAGCGCAAACACCCCGAGGAGGCACGCCGAGAGCAGGTAACGCGTAGTTGTTGTGTGTTTCATGAAGTAGGAAATTTATTTCTGCTAATGTAAGGAAAATCTAGGGATTGGATTGCTGTATTTTTGGATTATAGGAAGGATTAGCTACGCTGCTGCTAGCGCGGTGAAAGATTAGTAGATTGATCAATTATCCAACGCTCCAATTTTCCAATGCTCCAAAGGCGCAACCGCTTCCAACTATCCAACGATCCAAAGGCTTGCCGTCTCCAAGGTTCTAACGATCCAAAAGGTTAGTCGTTACCATCATAAATCAATTGTTACAACCTACCTCACTCCACTCCCAACCTCAAAGTCTTTCTCGGCACACAAAAAGCTCAATGCTCCTGTATTTGGGTCTTCCGCCATTAAAATCATACCATGGGATTCCACTCCGCGGATGGTGCGTGGCGCGAGGTTCATCAATACGGTGACTGTTTTTCCGATCACTTCTTCGGGTGTATAATGTTTGGCGATTCCAGAAACAATCGTGCGCTTGTCCAAGCCGGTATCGACCAACAACTTCAACAGTTTGTCGGCTTTCTCCACTTTTTCCGCTTCCAAAATTTTACCCAAACGGATGTCCATTTTCGAGAAATCGTCGAAGGAAGTTTCCGCTTTTTGGGGTTCAAGAATGGTTTCAATGACCCTTGACGCGTTGAGTTTTTCGACTTCAGCTTCCACAAAGCTGTCTTCAATTTTCTCGAAAAGCACGTGCGAGGTATTGATTTTGTGTCCCGCTGGGAGCAAATCGGTGTGTGCCGCATCTTCCCAATGGGTGGTGATGAAATTCAGGAAGCCGCTCAATTTTTTAGCGGTCGCAGGTAGGAACGGTTGGAGAACCACGCTCAATTTAGCGGTGATTTGCAACGCGATGTACATAATCGATTGAACACGCTCCGTATTCGCTGGATCTTTCACCAGTTTCCACGGTTCATTTTCTGCTAAATATTTGTTGCCCAATCGAGCTAAGTTCATCACTTCGGCTTGTGCATCGCGCAATTTATAGAGGTACACGAGCTCAGAAATTCGTGCTGGAAAGGCGTTCATTTCTGCGATCACTTCCGCGTCGGAAGGGGTATATTCGCCCGGCTGAGGAACAACTCCTTCATAATATTTCTGTGACAAGACCATCACGCGGTTCACAAAATTCCCCAAGTTGTCAGCCAGTTCATTGTTCACGCGTGCTTGAAATTCCTTCCACGTAAATTCGCTGTCTTTCGTTTCTGGAGCAATGGCTGTGAGTACGTATTTTAGCTCGTCCACTTTATCTGGGTGCGCTTCCAAGTATTCGTGTAACCACACCGCCCAATTGCGTGACGTGGAAAATTTATCGCCCTCTAAGTTTAAAAATTCGTACGCTGGAACGTTGTCTGGAAGAATCAAACCTTCGTGTGCTTTCAAGAGGATCGGGAAAATGATTGCGTGAAACACAATGTTGTCTTTGCCAATAAAATGCACCAGTTTGCGGTCGCCCGTCCAGTAATCTTTCCAATCTTTACCCTTATCGAGTGCCCATTGCTTGGTTGCCGAAATGTAACCAATCGGCGCATCGAGCCAGACGTAGAGCACTTTTCCATCGCCACCGGACACGGGTACCTTCACGCCCCAATCCAAATCGCGCGTCATCGCTCGTGGGCGCAAACCGCCATCAATCCATGACATGCATTGGCCAATCACTTGGTTTCTCCATTTCGATGGATCGTGTTGCTGCTCGTTGTCCAAAATCCCTTCCTTTATCCAAGAACGCAACCACCATTCGTGTCGCTCCATGGGCAAATACCAATGGGATGTTTCTTTGAGGATGGGTGTTTTTCCGCTCAAAGTGGAGATGGGTTTGATGAGGTCTAAAGGACTCAAAGCTGAACCGCATTTTTCACATTGATCGCCATAAGCATTGGGATTCTGGCAATTGGGGCATTCACCAGTGATGTAACGATCCGCCAAAAATTGCTGGTATTCCTCGTCGAAATATTGTTCGCTGGTGTCTTTGGTGAACTGTCCTTTTTCGTCGAGCACCTTGAAAAACTCTTGAGCTGTTTCGTGGTGAATTTCCGCTGAAGTGCGGTGAAAAATATCAAATGAGATGTCAAAATCCTTGAACGCCTTTCCAATGATGTGGTTGTATTTGTCCACAATCTCTTTGGGTGAAATTCCTTCCTTTTTTGCACGCAAAGTAATCGCTGCACCATGTTCATCGCTCCCACAAATAAAGGCCACATCGTGGTTGTTCATGCGTAGAAAACGGACAAAAATATCGGATGGTAAATAAACCCCAGCGACGTGACCGAGGTGAAGAGGACCATTGGCGTAGGGAAGAGCTGCCGTTACCGTGAATTTATCGTTGTTCATACGTGCGAATCGCTTAATTTGTTGAAGTAGCCACAAGTTGAAAAGGATCAACGCGGGCTAGAATCGTGCAAAGATAACTGAAATGACGAAATGTGGAATCGAACGCGCGGGTTTATAGCTCCCGTTCCGTTTCAACAAAGAAGATGTTCAAGGCTTCCAGCTCGTCCAAAATCGGATGGTATACCTCAGGTTGAACAGGGAGCGTAACGCCTGTGTGGCTCAACTCACCATTGAGGATCATTTTGGCGCAAATTGCAACGGGAAGTCCAACGGTATTCGACATCGAGGTATAGGTTTGATCTTCACCAATGTTCACCATGTGCGACGAAATGGCGTAGGATTTTCCATTCAAATTGTATTCGAATTCGTGGATCATCACGAGCAT
>JBFYPU010000218.1:0-11512 GCA_041303175.1 Crocinitomicaceae bacterium
CCATCTTTCACGTGTGGGCTTTCGTAGATCAATTGTGAAAATGTAGCCTCAACAAAGAAGAGACTAAAAACGATGAGAGTGAGGTGTTTCATGTGATTGATTTAAAGAACTAAAATACACTTTTGTAGAATGCCACTAAAACTATTAAGAACAAGTTAACGCTTATTCTTCGATTTGATTGTCTTTAAAGGCAGACGGAAGCAAATCGGGGATAATTTTCATCATCATTGGCAAGAGAAATGATCCGCCTGGAATGAGAAAAACGGCAAAAGCTGGCATTGATTTGAGAAGGTCTTTGAGTTGATCTTTCACCTTCTCTTTTTCTTCGGGTGAGAGTTCTTCGCTCATGGATTTTTTCATCAATTGCACCAATTCTTTACTTTCAGAGAGTTCGACTGCTAGTTTATCTTTGTTTCGAAGGAGTATTTTTTTCCAGCGATTGGTGAAACTTCCATACGCGCGTTCAAAGGCCGCCGCATCATTCAAAAAATCCGATTTGTCGCGGTTATTGATGATGAAATTTTCCAAAAACATCAAAGTTTCATCCTTCTCCTCATCCGAGATTTCCATGAATCGTCCCAACTCTTCAATAAACAGTCGTTCCGTTTCGCTTTGTTCGCGCTTGACAAAAACGGTCATTACACAAATGTCAAACAAGTAATGCTTCAAGAACCAATGGGCATGCACGGTTTCTGAAAAATCACTCATTTTCGCTCCGTTCTCAAAGGTAAACTCGGCATTGCTTCGCTGCTCATCAGACAAATTTGCTGAGGCTAAAAACACGTTGAAAAGATCCCGCTCAATGCTCGAAATTTTCCCATCAGCGTGCGCTCCGAGCGTAATGGCTGTCAATGCGTCTTTTGCAAAATCGCGGTAATTACTGAGAGAATTGTGCTCAGTGCCAAGACAAAAATCGTGAAAAAGAATCACGTCGAGGTAAACAAATGCGTTGCTCAGTCCATTCACCCACCATTTATTATCAAGAAGTTTTCGGGGTATCTCCACCCGCTTCGCCAAGATTTTCTCTAATTTTTCCTCGGGCGAATCTTTCCGAAAAAAGAGAATTGTGCCCGTGAGTGACCACGTATTGTATTTACCATAGAATGCTGTCAAGTGATTGATGAACTCGCCTTTGTCCAATTTCCCACCCATTTTTAGGTGTACAAAGAGGAGCGATTCAAAGAGTAAGGTTTTTAATTTTTCATCGTTCGTCCAATTCTTGGTCTCCAACTTTTTAGCGAAAATCGCACCGGTCGGAATCCCATAAACGATCCCACTTCGAGAACATCTGAGGTGAATGTGTTTCATGGCTGTGATCTCGTCGAACTTACGAATGGTAACACGGATATCTCCCCGCTCTATCAACGCGAAATATTTCGAAATCCAGCCACTTCCACCTGGCGCCAATGTATTTATTTTCTCAACCATCATTCTCTACAAAATTACGTGAGGTTTTCGAATTTGCGTTACATTCAGATCTATAAAGTTTGGCAGATCATCGGATGATCAGATGATCGGATAATCTGCTCAGATTTTTCCTGCCACAACAAATGCTTTCCGCTGTGTAAACACAATTCCTCCGTTGGGTTGAAATGCTTCGAACACGCCAATGTAGGTTCCGATGGATGCCTTTGTGTCTTCATCACTCACACCGTCCCATGAAAAGGTTCCCGACGCTCCTAGCAGCTCGGATTCCATAACGCGTGCAATCAGTCTTCCGCGGTCATCATAGACCGTAAAATGTCCCACAAATCCTGCTTCGAGCATTTCATAATTAATTTGAAGCACATCTTGGTAGCCATCACTATCTGGGGAAAGAATATCGGCGGTAAACGCAAATTCACCATTCGAAATGGCTGGATAAAACTGTGAATTGAGGCGTCCAGGCGTTGCAAAACCAATCGCTTCGGCCGCTGAATGCCAATTGCTCTTGTCGCTCGAACCACCATCAGGATCAATGCGCTCTAAGGAAACGCCATCGGTTTCGTCCAATAAAGCAAAATGCCAGTCTTCTGAATAGGATACTTTGTCCATCAGTTGATTGGAATACATCAAATAGACGGTTCCCGAATCGTTGTTGAAGGTTGGAAGATCCATTTCCAAAAATGTCGCTGGAACCGAAGCACTATAATACTGTCCAATTTGAGCAATGTTTTCGCCAAGTACCGCATATTCATTTGGATTCACCAAAAAATGCGCTTCGATGAGCTTGATGTTGCTGATCGTGTCATCATCGAAATTGGCAATTTGGAAATTGAACAAATCGAGGAGTTTATCCGAAGTGTTGTAAACCTCAATCCAATCTGCTCCACCCGTAACTGGATCCACAAGCAGTTCATTGATGATCAGATCCCCCGCAACAGGATTTTCTGGCAATGCAAACGTTCCAAAAACGGTTGTTGGGTTTAACCAGCAATCGGCTACGTTATCAATTTGAATGGTATACGACTGCGAACCCACTAAATTTTGCGCAAATTCCAATGTGTGCATATTCGTTGGTGCGGAAAGAACATAGTTGTTTTGAACCGTCAACGGTGGATTGAAGGAAAATGTTGCATTTGACAAAGCCGTGGAATCCATGCCCTCGGAGTAGGTGATTTCCAAATAATTGGGTGCAAGCGCCAACAAAAATGAAAGCTCGGGAGCTTCCGTATCGGGCGTTGGATCGAACACAGAATTTTGTGCACCAGGTGTTCCCCCAGATGGATCTGTGCTTGCCGTCCAGTCTGTGCCGTCGGTACACGGATCATTTGGGTTGATGCGTTCTATGGAAACGCCGCCTTCGATCAGTGGATTGTTCCACCAATCATCCAAATAAGAAAGGCTGTCAATGGTTACCCCTAAATCTGAGCGCAGGATGAGATCATCGCCCGTGTTGTTTAAGTTCGGGAAGCTCGTTACACCTAATGCCAACGTGAATGAATCAACCGCACTTGTTTTGGTGAGAATGATATAGCTATCGGGCAACAACCACTCTTCCAGCAGCGTACCATCCGAAGAAGCATCACCGAGTTTCCAATCCAATACGTTGAAAATTTTCGTGCTTCGGTTATAGATTTCCACATATTCAACCAAGGGCTGACCAATGGACGGTGTTTCATCGAACATGATTTCGTTGATAACAACATCTCCTGGAGCTGGAATCTCTGGTACGAGGTACGCGAAACTCGTGGTTTGCGTTCCCGAAACATTACCAATGACATCCGCAATTAAGTTGGTGGTGAGAACATAGTTTTGTCCATTCGTTAGCGGCGTTGTTGGCACGAGGTGTACCAAGGCTAAATTTGTTCCATCAAGCGTTGCAGAACTGATGCTAAGTGTTGGAGAAAATGAATAATTGCCGATTGTTTCCGCAGAAATTTCATTCAAAGCCTCGTCAAAAAGCACATCAATTAGATTCGGATTTACAGCCGTTGCGCTGACCAAAACGGGTGGCGCAACATCCACGATTTCGTTTCCGACATAGATGTTGTCGTAATAAAATCCTGTTGCATTACTGCCTGTATACACATTCAACATGCCAACATGCGTTCCTAGAAGATTTGTAGCATCTGTGGCTGTGGCTTGAAGAGCAAAATTCGTTCCTCCCGCAGGATCAACATAAACTGACCAATTTCCCAAATTATCCCGAACAACACGGATTCCTATGATAAAACTGGACGCCAATTGACCAATGGTTCCAGCCGCTAATTCAGTATCGACACCACCAACCACTTTGAACAAACGCAACGCATCCGTTGAACCCGCCTCACCCAATTGCAAATAAAATCCATCGGGATCAGTTGTCAAATCGGCACTCGCAGCGGTGAGGTAAATTCTCCCAAAATTGCTTGCGGAAGGTGCAAACGATTGACGCGTCCAAAATTTCCATTCTTTGGTGTTAAGATTGGCCAAATTATGCGCGGTACTTAAATAGGACGTCGCGGCCATTCCAGCATTGTTCAATTGCAATTGACCAGAACCATTGATGATATACTGAGCATCTGTTCCTGCCCACGTAGGATTGGATGTAAAATTGCCATCCGAAAAATCCTCAGAGATTTGACCGAAACAGTTGATTTGCGTTAAAATAAACACAACGGATAAAAAGTGTCGCATAGTTGATTATCTGTGAGAGTAAATATAGTAATTTTGAACGGAAATTCTTACAAATAGAATAAGAGTAAAGGTATGAAAGTAGCTGTGGTTGGTGCAACGGGAATGGTTGGAAACATTATGCTTCAAGTATTGAAGGAACGAAACTTTCCAATTTCGGAATTAATTCCTGTGGCTTCGGAGCGTTCGGTTGGAACGAAAGTCTCCTATAATGGGATTGATTATGCTGTTGTTGGATTGCAAACGGCGGTTGAGATGAAACCGGATCTCGCGTTGTTTTCGGCGGGTGGTGAAACATCGTTAGAGTGGGCTCCAAAATTTGCTGCGGTGGGTACAACTGTGATCGATAACAGCTCGGCATGGCGCATGGATGCCGATAAAAAATTGATCGTTCCAGAAATCAATGGTGATTCATTGACCGCAGATGATAAGATCATTGCGAACCCAAATTGCAGCACCATTCAACTTGTGTTGGCATTGAAGCCGTTGCACGAAAAATACACCGTAAAACGCGTTGTGGTTTCGACTTACCAATCCATTACGGGTACAGGTATGAGGGCGATGACTCAAATGGAAAATGAGCGCAACAAGGTGACTGGAGAAATGGCATATCCTTATCCCATTGATCGGAATTGCTTGCCACATTGCGACTCTTTTACCGAAAATGGCTATACGAAAGAGGAAATGAAATTGACCAAGGAAACGAAGAAAATTTTGGATCCAAACATCAACGTAACGGCAACAGCTGTGCGCGTGCCTGTGGTTGGTGGACATTCCGAAGCCGTGAACGTTGAGTTTGAACGCGATTTTGAGTTGAACGAAGTCCGAAGTTCACTCCACGCTCAGGAAGGCGTAACCTTAAAAGACGATCCAACAACAAATACCTATCCTATGCCTTTGTATGCACAAGGAAAAGACGATGTGTTTGTTGGACGAATTCGACGCGACGAAAGCCAAGCCAACACCTTAAACATGTGGGTTGTTTCGGATAATTTGCGAAAAGGCGCGGCAACAAATGCCATTCAAATTGCAGAGATCTTGATTAAAAAAGGATTGCTTGTTGCGGAACTAACGGCGTAGTCGCCAATTGCGTTTCAACACTGTACTTCGAAAATCATCGAGCTGTTCGGTGACAGATTTGTTGCTGAATTTCTGCAGCAATTTAAAGGTTCCCTTTCCTTGTTTGTAATCCATTTCGTCTGGAAACATCGGAATAATTGCCAAAAAACGCACTTCTTTGTCACCCACTTTTATGGGAGCTAGTTCATTTTCCAACAACATAGGATCTGTTAAAATGAAATGATTTTGAAGCATTGTTTCGGAAAGCGATTCCATATTTGAACCGCACGGCATGGTGTGACCGTGGCCAAACCATGTGTTTTTTTCCACCACGTGTTTTGCCAAGCGTTGAATCCAGTCGAACACCCAATTTGTACGCGGATTTTCCATGTCTTCCCATTCCCAATAACTCGGTAAACAGAAATAAAGCTCATTGTACTCGCGCCCTTCCAACATTTCCGGGACGGGCATTTTATAGTCGCTTAGACCATTTGTCACCAACACCGAAATGGGACCGCGAATCTCCAGATCCAGCATTATTAAAGGGATTTCGCCCTCTTTTGTTGGGACATCCAACACACGATGCGCACCAAAACGCTTGACCAATTCTTCTTTCACACAACAAAGATACGATAGAAATTTTGTTAAAAACTTGCACATGTCGTTCTATGTTATTAAATTGTTACCAAATAGTTACCCAAAGATTTCAGAATTGTTGCTTTATCGTCTCTATATCGTCGTCTTCTTTTGCCTCAGCGCATCGCTCACTTGGTCTCAAACGGATCAAGATTTTGTGCTTTGGAAACAAACGGTTGGTGGGGCAGGCGATGATCAATTCAATGGAATGGTAAAAGATGCTGATGGTAATGTATATGTCGTTGGAAGCATTCAATCTCCCAAACAAGCGTTTATGAGTGCTGTCGTGACCAAATATACGAATGGTGGTGTAGAGCGCTGGTCAAAAACCTTCGGTGAATTCGGTGATAGTCGTGGTATCGCTATTGAAATGGTGGACGATCACCTCTTTGTTTTGCTCTCTTCAAATGCACGATCCGGACAACTTTCTCAAAATGACGGCCGTGAAGACATCTACTTATTGCAATTAACGCTACTAGGTGAGTTGGTGAATCAGACACATTTTGGCGGAAATTATGCTGACATTCCAACTGACCTTACCAAAACGGCGAATGGCGATCTGTTGATTTCAGCGCAATCGCAATCGAACAGTGGATTTTTTGATGTCAATAAAGGTCAAACCGATATGTGGATATTCCGCGTAAACACGTCTGGCGAACTGCTATGGAAGCAAAATTATGGTGGATCAGAAGAAGATTATTCGGCTCGGATTGCTGAATTGCCAAGCGGGGAAATCCTTTTGCTTGGACATTCTTCTTCTTATGACGGAGATGTTGGAGTGAACTACGGTGATTTCGATCTTTCGCTGTTCAAACTGTCTTCAGCAGGTGCAGTTGTTTGGGAACGCAATTATGGCGGGTTGTTAAATGATTTTGGCGTTGACCTCCTTGTGGATGAGGCCGCGCAAGTGTATGTGGCGGGAAGTACGCTTTCGAATTCCTTGGATATTGGTAAAAACGCTGGTTTTTCGGATGCTTGGTTGCTCAAAATCAATTCGTTGAATGGCACAATTGTATGGGAAGAAACTCACGGCAGTATGGAGAGCGATCATGCTTCTTTCTTAGCGATGGATGCCAACATGGACATTTATTTAATGGGCACAACAACTGCTGTGAGCTTTGAAGGAGAGCAATCAAACGGCACACAAAATGTGTGGTTGGCTCGTGTGAATGCTCAAAATTCTTTGGATCATATTGCCTTGTTTGGCGGAAATGGCTTCGAGACTGTTCAAGCATTTAGCATAGAAGAGGATGGCTCCTTTATCGTATTGGGCAGTAGCACCTCAACAGACGGATTGATGGCTGCGAAACAAGGAAAAAGTGATGGCGTCTTGGTCAATTTCAAACGATCGCTGGCGTCTGATTCGCCACTATCCGTTGTACTGCATCCCAACCCAACATCGGGTGTTGTTTACCTCAATAATTTGCAGACAACGGACGTCCTTTCTGTGGTGAATGCCATGGGACAAAGTCTTGTTGAGCCCTTCTCAGCAAGCGGATTTTCTGAACAACTCGATTTAACAGAGCTTGTGTCGGGCGTGTACCTTCTTCACATTTCACGTGGAACATCTACAGAGGTGATTCGCTTTGTGCGGAACTGAGCTATTCCATTACCTTTTCTAACATCAACCAAAACACCTGACTTGAATTGACACACCCTTGCTCTAGCATTTCGTGCAATTCCTCTTCCCTGGATTTTGTATATGGCTTTGTGGAACGAAAAACGGACAATTTACCGGCGTCGTTTACAAATGCCTTATGAATGGATTCAGGTGTTGAAAGGTCCACGGCTTCATCAGTTGCTGAGATGGAAATCAGATCAATTACCGATTCATTGAATTTGAACACCAAACACGATTTGGCGGAACGGTGTTCGATGTACGTCATTTTCTCGTAGACTTTTTGGAGAACGGTATCCGAAAATACTTCCACCAATTTTTGAGCATTCGCGGTGTTTGATTGGTTCATTTCCAACCATTCCTCATTCGACACGCCATTGGTGATCAAAAAGTACTTGAAATCCTCGTCGAAGATTTCCATTTCTTCCGCGGTAAGCATTCTGTATTTCATGCGGGCAAAGATAGGGAATTCTTTTGGTGGACTTCGGGCTTCCATTTCGACTGCGCTCAATGTCCGCGAAGAAGGAAACCGAGGGTTGAGCGCAGTCGAAACTCGATTCAATGTCAACAACGAAATTAGACCCAAAAAGAAACCTTAATTTTGCACCATGCAGAAGAAAAAAGGAATAGCGATTCTCGGTTCAACCGGTTCTATTGGTACACAGGCACTTGAGGTGATTCAAGCATATCCAGAATATTTTGATCTTCAGGTGATTACCGCGAATAACAACGCCGATTTGTTGATTGAGCAAGCCATCGAACACAAGCCGAATATGGTGGTAATTGGTGACGAAAGCCAGTACAAAAAAGTGAGTGATGCCTTGTGGAACCACGATGTGAAAGTCTTCGCAGGTGCAGACGCGCTCGCGCAGGTGTGTGAAACGCAAGAAGTCGATATTGTGTTGACCGCGCTGGTGGGCTATGCTGGACTTCGCCCAACCCTAACTGCGATTCGAGCAGGCAAGCACATCGCCTTGGCGAACAAAGAAACCTTGGTGGTTGCAGGAGAAATTGTGACCAAAGAAGCAGCCGATAAAGGCGTGAACATCTACCCTGTTGATTCGGAGCACTCGGCGATTTTTCAATGCTTAGTAGGCGAATTTCAAAATCCGATTGAGAAAATATACTTGACAGCATCGGGCGGACCGTTCCGAGGATGGAAGCGCGATAAATTGCTTACGGTGAAAAAAGAACAGGCACTCAAACACCCGAATTGGGACATGGGCGCGAAAATCACGATTGATTCTGCAAGTTTGATGAACAAAGGACTGGAAGTGATTGAAGCGAAATGGTTGTTCAACCTTCGGCCAGATCAAATTGATGTGATCGTGCATCCGCAGTCAATTGTGCATTCCTTGGTACAATTCGAGGACGGCAGTATGAAGGCACAAATGGGCTTGCCGGATATGAAACTGCCGATTCAATTTGCGTTGACCTACCCGAACCGATTCAAAACGGATTTTCCGCGCTTCAACTTCATGGACTACCCCAATTTGACCTTTGAGCAAGCCGATCGTGAAACGTTTAACAACCTCAATCTTGCGTTTCAAGCGATGGATATGGGTGGAAACGCAGCGTGTTTGTTGAATGCTGCGAATGAAATTTCGGTCGCCGCGTTTTTGAAAGATGAGATTTCCTTTTTGGATATCGCGCGGATCAACGAACAAACTATGCTGGCTGGAACGGCGGTGAAAACGCCAAGTTATGAGGATTATGTGGCGAGTGATGCGGAGGCAAGACGATTGGCGATGGGGTTTGTAGGGAAACACTAGGGGTTTTTTACCACTCCGACGATAAATGTCGAAGACACTGACCGCTGCGCGGTACAGAGAAAGCACAAGGCTAAAAAATTGAACTTATCTCAAAACCCATCAAGGTAAATCGCAACGCCAAATGCGGCTAATGCGCTCTATGAATCCAAGCGACTTTTTTCATCGCCTACAGGCACATTCGCGGTCGCAAGCTTCGATTCAATCACTTCCATTAACTTCTTCGCGGTGTCCAAATCGTTCGATTCCTTGGTTGTTTGGGTGAGCTTCGAGTTGGCGTAATATTCTCCCGAAACAAGCTTCGAACTGGGCGTGTCGATGAGATGCAGGTGTGTTTTTGCTCCTTTTTCAGAGGATTTTCCTATCAACCAGAAGACGGTTCTCGAGAACCATCCCGCGTTTTTTCCGAGTTGCGTTTTTACGATTCCGGGGTGAACACAATAGAACGAAATGCCGTCGTACTGACTAGTTTTTGCGAGGAGACGCGTGATTAAAATCACCCCCAATTTCGATTGTCGATAGGCTTTGAATCCAGAAAAGTTGTTGCGGAATTCGAGGTCATCAAATTGAACGGTTCCTTGGTGCAAGCCCGATGCAGTAAAAATCACTTTTGAGTTCCCGTCCGCAGGGATGGTGTTTTTTAGCAATTCGAACATGAGAACAGGCGCAATCAAATTGACTTGAAGCGTTTCTTCGATGCCATCTTCCGTTTCGCGAAATTCGAAGTTCCAGAGTCCAGCGTTGAGGACCATTAGATCGATTTGGTTGTGTTTTGTTTGAATCAGCTCACACGCGCTTCGTATCGATTTCAAGGACGAAAGATCACACAGAACCGCCTCCACGGTGACCGAAGGATTGATGGCCAACAAGGTTGTTTTCAGTGCGTTTGCAGTTGATTCGGATCTCGCTACGATAATGACAGAATATCCGCTTTGTGCGAGATGTCGAACGATGACCTCACCAAATCCAGAGGTGACGCCGGTGAGAAGGGCTGTTTTATTGGAGGTCATAAACTATAACTATTCATTAATCGTAGCCATGTTGGTTTTGTGCCATTCAGCAACAAGCCAACATTGGATCCAAATCCGCGCATACAGAAAAGCACTCTTAAATGCTTCATCCTAAGTTACGAGTTTTGGCAATGTAAATGACAGTAGGTGTTGATTATCTTTAGGCGAAAAACGCATCAACAACACATAGAGGCCTTCCGTGAATTTTTCCGAGGAAATTTCTTGCTTTGGTGCGGGCAGCGGTCTCACACCAAGATTTTCACTACCCTCATCCTCAACCCTATCCAATTTTTTTTTTTACCTTTCAATTAAAATTTACAGTGCAGTAAAATGAAAACATGTCTCTTTCTTTTTTCGATCTTGGTTTCAAGTGGGCTTTATGCCCAAAAACCAGTGCCAAAATCTACACCAGTCAAGCCGAAAACCCTTCCTGAAATGCTCAAAAGCGCTCACGCCACGGTTTCCGCAAAGCGGGATACGCGCTATGGCTGGGAGGTGTCGCTGAAGCTCGCGTCGCGCGTGGACGATGATTCCATTTCTTATTTTGAGGTGTTGCGCGCCGATTCTTCGATCTATTATGCAACGATTATGTTCTCCGAATACCAAGTGGTGGAGAAAGGGCAAGTACTGAAACGCTTCATGGAAATTACGAGCGATTCCATTGCGCCAACGGATCGTTTTGCACCCGTGGGCACGTTCAAGGATTTGTACCCAACAGATTCTCTAGGCACGGGAAAAGCGAGCATTATGTTTTTGGATGCCGTCGTACCAAATTCAGCGGTTCCGGGCTATTTTTTACCAGATTTTGAGGCCACAAGTGGCGTGTTTCATATTGGTGACACGATCCAATTGGTGGATGAACTCGGGCGCACCTGTACGGGCAAAATCGAAGTGCTTGAATCCAGTTACGACGGCATGAGTGGATCGATCAACGCACCCATTTTCCATGCAATTCCTGCCTTCACCGTACCGGATAAATACCGCGTTTATTTGATTTATTCCAAACTTTCTGGTGCTGATGTGGGAGAAAAAATTACCGTGACGAAAATCCATTGATGTAATCTTCTAGCGCTCACAAACGATCGATTTCATTGCAAAGCATTCATGTGATCCAAGCCATTGAGCCGATCTATTCAATCCGAAATTGGGTTACTCATTCTGCGTTACAAAAATTGCTGCAAATGAATATGAGCACATCCTGCCTAAAAAAAACGGTGTCACTTTCGCAACACCGTTTTCTCTGGTTTGATTTGTTTTTCCTGGCATTTTAAAGCCCCAACTTCTTTTTCATGTCTTTGGAAAGTCCGTCTTTGTGTAGGTAGACA
>JBFYPU010000219.1:0-5628 GCA_041303175.1 Crocinitomicaceae bacterium
CGTTTAATCAGTACCTAAGATAATTCATTCCTCCATGAGCGGTAAAAAAATAACCTAAACGGTAGCTTGGATTTAGTGAACGGTTGTTAACTTTTTGTTAACTGAATGCTAAAACGAACGAACGGACAGTCGATCGCATTGGCATCAAATATAGATGTGTATATTTAGAAGTAAGAACAGTAGAAACATAACCTGAACGAAATATGAAACTAAGAGCTTTAATTGTGGACGATGAGGAGTTTGCGCGCAAGAATCTCGCAATGATGTTGGAAGAGTATTGCCCGGACATAGAAGTGATAGGCGATGCATCAAGTAAGGAACAAGCTAAGGCTATCATCGAGTCTTCGGAGCCTGATGTTGTGTTTTTAGATATTCGTATGCCTTCAGGTGCCGAGGGGTTTGACCTACTTGAAGAGGTGGACAAGAAGAATTTCTTGGTTGTTTTCGTCACAGCGTTTAAAGATTATGCCATTCGTGCATTCAATGCAAGTGCGGTCTATTATTTGCTCAAGCCGATTGATATTGAAGAATTGCAATTAGCGGTCGAACGTTTGATTGAAACGAGCAATACCTACAAAGCTGAACCAGAGAATTTCAATACCTATTTCGAATCGCTCAAAGAATTGTCGCGCAGCGTACAAGGAAAAAAACCGACAAATCGAATCGCAATCAGTCACACGAAAGGACTTAAAATAGTTGAAGATCATACGATCACGCATCTCGAGGCAAGTGGAAATTGCACAACCATTTATTTTACGGATGGTACGCGTTATTTAGATACACGAACCTTGAAGGTGTATGAAAACATGTTGGATCCATCCCGTTTTGCACGGATTCATAAGTCGCACATTATTAACCTTGATATTCTTCAGGAATACCTCAATGACGATGGACATTTTGCGGTGCTCAAAGGAAATATTCGCGTGCCAGTGGCGCGCAATCGCGTGACAGAATTTGTAAAAATGCTAAAAGAGCATTAAATGAAACACCTATTTCTTTGCCTTCTTTTTGTAATACCGTTTATCGGTGTTGCGCAAAAATATGCCTTCCTTTCTTATAGCACAGAGGAGGGCCTCCCGCAAACACAGGTCACATCGATTTGTCAGGACGATGACGGCTATCTTTGGGTAGGGACGCTTGGAGGATTGGCAAAATTCAATGGCCAAGAGTTTAAAACCTTTTCGCCGAATGATGGAATTCTCAATAACAGGATACAAACCTTGTATTTCGATTCGGGCGTGTTATGGATCGGACACGATGGAGGAATTTCATTCAAGGAAAACAACGTTATTCGGAAAATAGAGTTTTCAGGAACGGAGAAATCACGAAACGTTTCTGAAATTATTCGATTCAAGGATAAAATCCTCGTTTGTACAAATGGAGGTGGCCTGTACCAAGTGGTCAATAATAAATTCGTTTCCATCAAGTTACCCTTTGAAGATGCGAAAGGCATTCGCGGAGCTAAGGTGAGTGGAAATCAGCTCTATTTGGCGACAAAAGGAGGGGTTTTGAAAACATCTGACCTTCGCAAATTCGTCTATGAAACAGGCATTGAACGTGGGAGTTATTTTGACGTTGAAGCCAACGAATCAAGTATTTATTTTGTCTCAATGACGAATGGGATCTACCACAAAAACCTGCGCACGAAAGAGATTAGCCATATTCAAAAAGAAGAGACGTCGCGGTTTTACAGAGGTGGACATCTCGATAAAGAAGGTACGCTGTGGGTCTATTCATCGGAATCTATTATCACCATTTCTGGGAATAAAGTTGTACGGGTGGTCAATAAAGTTGCAGGTTTACCCGTAACGGATGCGGTGCTTTGCGTGTTTGATGATAGTGAAGGCAACGTGTGGATAGGCTCGAATGGAAAAGGAATGTTTCGGTTTCCGGGAGAGCAATTCAAGTATTATGATCGAACAACAGGCTATCAATCTGATTTGTTTGTAGCAGGTTTTGAAGCGGCGAACGGTGATTTTTATTTCGGAACATTCGATGTAGGTCTCGTAAAACGATCTCGCGATGGAAACACGCGAATCGTGGAGATTGGTTCACCAACAATTTGGGCTTCTCAACCGAATGTGGATGGCTTTAATTGGTTTGGAACACAGAATTCGATGGTTTCTCTGGATCAAAATGATCGTGTTAAAGTGTATACCATTGATGATGGATTACCCGGCGCAAAAATTACTGCCTTCTTTAAAGTAGGGCCTCGCGAGATGTACATCGGTGGAAGTAATGGTATTTCACGATACAAAAATGGTGTGATCACCTTCATTAAACCTCCATCTTCACTCGAAGTAGGAACTGTACGCGATTTCATTGAGGTGGATGATGCAATCGTTTTTGCGAGCAATTTGGGATTATTTCAATACAAAAACGGGGTGATTTCAAGTTACTACGGCATCGAAAATGTGACCTACAGCCTTGAAAAAGATAAGTACGGAAACGTGTGGTTTGGAACAGAGGAAGGTCTATTTCGGATACAGAAAAAGAAGGTTGAACGCATAGAGCTGCGCAAAAACCCGGGTTCCAATTACATCAATTTCATCAATTACCGCGATGGGAAATTGTACGTAGGCACAAACAATGGCTTGTTCTTGTTGAGTAATTTGAATGAGCAACTCCCCAAAATTAAACGTTACGGATTGGGCGAAGGAATTGTCAACTTGGAGACCAATTTGAATTCCAGTTTTTTTGATCGAAAGGGAAATTTTTGGTTTGGAACCGCAGCAGGAGTCGTATGCTTTAGTACGAATGCGAGAGCAGTTAAAAGTGGACTTCCGAATGTAAAAATTCGGTCCATTTTGCTCAACTATCAAACGTTTTCATATGCCAATTACTCCAAAAAATTGGATAAAAATGGGTTGCCCATCGACCTCAATTTACCCTATTCTAAGAACAACCTTATTTTTGAGTTAGATGGAATTTCGTTGTCCAATCACCGAGGTCTCAATTATCAATTTTTTCTTGAAGGTCTGAATGATAACTGGTCGCCACTGACCTCAAATTCAACGATCACCTTCACCAATTTACCTGCTGGAGCATACGTTTTGCGGATGCGCTCTGTGGACATTGACGGACGTGTTTCGAAGGAAATTGTCATACCATTCACCATTCGTCCTGCGTTCTACCTCACGTGGTGGTTTATTGGATTGTGCATTCTTGGAATTGCGGGCATTGTGGTCTTGTTTTTTCGCTTTCGTGTCCGTCGCATCAATGAAGCCAACGAAAAGGAAAAACTGGAGTTCAAATCGCGCTTGCTCAGTCTCGAACAGCAATCCATGAACGCAAGTATGAATAGGCATTTTGTGTTCAACTCACTCAACTCAATTCAGTATTTCATCAATACGAGTGATCGCATTTCTGCAAATAAGTACCTCACCAATTTCGCGAAGCTAATCCGGAAAAATTTGGATACCGCAACACTTGATGGAAATATGATTACGCTTGAAGAAGAGTTGGAGCGCTTGGAACTGTATCTATCCTTAGAGAGTATGCGCTTTAAGGATCGGTTCGACTATCAAATAAATGTGGAAGGCGTCGAAACCGAGTCGATTCTCATTCCAGCAATGATCTTACAGCCCTTCGTTGAAAACAGTATTATTCACGGAATCCTACCAAATTTGGACAAAAAAGGTTTAATTGTGTTGGATGTGAAACTTGAGGATGGGTATTTGCTCATGAGCGTTGAAGACAATGGAATTGGGGTGAATCAAAGCATGAATCAAAAAGGTGGAATGGAGGGCGACCATCGCTCGAAGGGAATGGAAATCACGTCAAAGCGAATCGATCTGATCCAAAAGATTTCGAATGACGATATTTCGCTAGATGGCCCCTTTGAAGTGTACTATGATGACCGTTCAATCAAAGGAACGAGGGTTTTACTCAAAATTCCATTAAATAATTTGGATATGTAAAGTTGTTGGACTATATTTGTTAGTACATCCGATTTATATACGGAAATGAAAAGAATAATTTACATATCGTTCGCAGTTTTTGCCCTAGCGTTGGGATCTTGCTCAAAGAGTGAGATTATTCCAGTTGTCGATTCTGAAACAGAAGAGCCAATTTGGAAATCAGGTAAAACAGATATCACCGATCCTGAATTGGGTGGAAACGATTTTGAGATTACGGATCCAAACAGCGATCCAGAATTGGAAACGTCAGGTACTTGATTTGAACCTTAAGAAATAGTAAAACTTCGATGAAAATCGGAGTTTTTTTTTGCTCTGAAATTTCTGCCATACGCTAAATGAAATATACACTTCAAATCTTATTCAAAAATACTTTCAATCCTTTATGTATATTCGATTAACTGCTTAGTTAACCTAAATGTAATCTACATGTCTAGCAAGGTAAATAGCGCTCTTTTTGAGTTGATCAAGTCGATGTCAAAATCGGAAAAACGGTACTTTAAACTCATGTCTTCACGCCACACAATCGGTGGAGAAAACAACTATGTTCGCCTCTTTGATTTTTTAGACAAGCAAACGGAATACGATGAAGAAGTGATTTTCAAAACCTTCAAGAAAGAAGCATTCATCAATCGCTTCTCCATCACCAAAAAACGCTTATACGATCACATTCTTTCCGCACTTGATTCATTTCATGGCGCTGGATCCATCGAGGCACAGCTCTATACCCAACTGCATGCTGCGGATATTTTGTTTGAAAAATCGCTCTACGATCAATGTCGTCGTGTGCTTCACAGCGCCGAAAAAGTTGCTGAAAAGAATGATTTACTCGCCATTTTATTGATTATCTCTCAAAAGAAGAAACGCCTTTCTGAAACAATGGGCTACTTGAATGTAACGCTTATAGACATCGAAGAAATCTTGCAGCAGGATCTTGTTCTCTCAAAGTCCATCGAAGAATACAATCAATTGTGGGCGATCAAAAGTCGCGTGTTCACGCAGCTTTCGAAAAAAGGTGTGGCTCGTGCACAGGAGGAAATTGCTGTCTATTCCGAACTGTGTGCCCCAATCCTTGCTCCTGAGTTTACCATCAAAAACAATACGTCTGAAACGAAACAATTGTACCATCACGTGTTGAGTGCCTATTATTATGCCATCGGTAACATGGCGAAGTCGTTGGAGGAGCTGGAAATCAACCTACATTCAAGCGATCAGCTCGATTTAGGTAAAAAGATGGAGGCTAACAAATACATCTCTGCACTTACGAATGCGATTTACATTTCTGATAAGTTGGGAGACCATAAAAAATCCGCGAGTTATCTGGTTGATTTGAAAAAGTTTGGCGCTAGTCTGGAAGCGAATGAAGATTTGTCCATCAAGTTGTTCTCCAGCGCGAGCAGTATCGAATTGAGCCTTTTTCTACGAAAAGGAGATTTTCAAAACGCGGTTGTTTCTGCCAAAAACATTGAAGCGGAATTGTTGCATTACGACGATAAAATTGTTCCGATTCGCAGGGCATTTCTCGAGTTTAAAATTGCTGTGGTCAATATCGGAACAGCAAATTATCCCGAAGCGCTCAAATGGATCAATCGCATTCTCAATGACTCGAATTTGGATAAAACAGAAGATATTATCGGCTTCACACAGTTACTCGATTTGTTGGTGCATCTGGAGTTGAACCACAATAATTTGTTGCCGTACTCGTTAAAGA
>JBFYPU010000220.1:0-3789 GCA_041303175.1 Crocinitomicaceae bacterium
GCACCAACAACACCGGTAGCACCACCACCGGTAGCACCACCACCACCAACAACACCAACAACACCAACAACACCGGTAGCACCAACAACACCGGTAGCACCACCACCGGTAGCACCCACTACATTTCTAGAACAAATTAACATCGCGATGAACGAACTGTACGAATTTGTTCCGAACGAAATCAACATCGCGATGAACGAACTGTACGAATTTGTTCCGAACGAACCGTACACACTATTCATTGATGTTGATGAAAATATCTTCACTGAACAAATTACCACGTCAATGGACGAATCAATTCATTCTGAAGATTCTGAACCCTATTTGGATGACACGGATTTGTTTTATAATATTATGCTGGAGGAAGCTCTTGAGACGTTTAAGGATGTGGGAAAAATACCTTAGTTGTCAATCTCAATTTTCCAAGCTTGTAACGTATTGAAATACTTTTCCTCCCACTTCCTTCCCTTGATATTGAAAGAAATTTTCACTCGATCCCCCTCTTTGTACGCATCAGCTAACTCACAATGGTCTTGAAACAATTCAAACTTGAGAATCTCTGAACGACCCGTTTGTTCATTTGTCACCTGTAACACAAAATCTCTTTTTTTAAACTCCTGATTGACTTCAATCGCATCCAAAATACCAACCACTTTCCCTGTAATTATCTGTGGCAATGTTTCCGCTTTCGTATCCATCGATATTTTAAACGCTTTGAATGTAGTGAAATATTTGTCTTCCCATTTTCTCCCTTTGATATGGTAAAGTACTTTTACCTTATCTCCCTCCTTGAACGAATTCGTTAAGGCACAATGTTCTTGGAATAGTTCAAATTTAACTGTATTCACATGACCCGTGTGTTCATTCGTCACTTCAACAACAAATTCTCTTCTTTTAAAATCTTTGTTCACCTGTACTTCTTCGAAAATTTTCTTCAATTGTCCGATGATAAAAAACATGGTAAAAGGCTTTCTTGTAATTACAATCTGGGAAATATGAACCTCTTGAAAGCAAAATCAACCAACATTGGAAAACCCACGGTTTCAAATAAGGTCGAGCGAGGTGTTGATCAAAACATGGCGCGTGACATACTATATATATCCCGAGCCAGGTCAACCATTCAAAACATGGCGCGTTTTACACTCCTCTATGTATCCCGAGCAATGTCTTGCTTCCAAAAAACGGCGCGTGACACTTCATGTTTCCAAAAAACGGCGCGTGACACTTCATCTCAAATTGAATTTTCGAAACTTCACACCAATGACAACAAACATGAACAGTGGCTGGATTACTTTTCGTTGGTCATGGGATCTAGAGCTAAAAATTGGTGTTTTACATTGAACAACTACACCAATGAAGATCTAGACCGTATCAGCGCTATAGTCGATACCAATAATAAGATCAATTATCTTATATACGGTAAAGAAGTCGCAGAATCCGGTACACCACATTTGCAAGGTTTCATTGCCGCAAATGAACAGTTACGTCTTCAACAAATCAAAACTATTATTGGAAGCAACCCCCACCTCGAGATTGCCAGAAATGTCAACGCCAGCATTATCTATTGTAAAAAGGAAGGCGACTGGGTTGAGTTCGGTACACGGGGTACCAGTCAACAAGGGAAACGTAACGATCTAGAAGAATTCCGGAACGCTGTGAAAGGCGGTATGCTCAACATGAAAGACATCCGTGAATTACACTCTGATGTGTATGCTAAATACCCACGTTTTTGTTTGGAGTATGTCAGAGACAATTTTCCAAAAACAAAAATACCAGACCATCCTCTACGCCCATGGCAACAGAGTCTCAACGATTTGTTAGAGGAAGAACCAGATCGACGTACAATTATTTTCGTTGTTGACGAAATCGGTAACAGTGGCAAATCATGGTTCGCTGACTGGTATCAACAAAAAACTGGTGAGACATGCCAAGTCTTGACACCCGGAAAGCGTGCAGATATGGCTTATATGCTTCCTATGCAATTGAGGGTTTTGTTTCTAGATGCGCCTCGAGCAAAACAATCTGAGTTTATTCAGTATGATTTTCTCGAAGACTTGAAAAACGGTCGCGTCTTTTCTCCCAAATACGAGAGTGTCATGAAAACATACGAACCCATGCACATCGTAGTCTGCATGAACGAAGAACCGGATAGGACAAAACTCTCTTCTGATCGATACAAAGTCATCAATATTCGTCAACTTTAAATTAATGTTAATTTTTACCCACACGTTATATCCTCTTCAAATCTCTACTTGTACATTCTACCGTCATAATAAGCAGGTGGTCCAGAGTAATAAGCTGGATTCATTTCCGGTCGATGATTACGTGGATCACGTGGATCTCCTGGATAATACCTCGGCATAGGAAGTGGCATGGGTGGTAATAGCGGAGGCTCTGCAACGAATCTACGCTGATCATGATCTGGTACAGTCATAGCCGATGCAGATCCATACCTACGGTTAGACAATTCTTCCATCAAAAACCTACGATTGGCGATGTCCATTGGATCGGAATCCCCAGATTTTCTTGTCGATTTTTTAGACTTGCTCTTCACAGCAACCTTCTTTTTCTTCGGTCTAGGTTTTTCTGTTTTCGCTGGGGTTTCCAATATTTGATTTTGGAGTTTTTCAATCTCAGCTTGATACTTCTTCCGTTCATCTTCCCAAACTGTCTCGCTAATTTCTTGAATGATGTACTTTGAAGGATCCAAATCGGAGGTTACATTAGTCGGTTCTGTGATAACTACCGATTTTACTTCTTCCGGTGTTTCGGTTTTCTCTTCCGTCGGCTCCGTCATGGTCAAACCCATTGAATTCAATTGATCTTCCTCGGAATTTTGCATTTGTTACTTTTGTTTCAGCTATTCTGAAATTTATGACTTTAATTTAAAATAACTACCAACCATACGTCCCGCGGTATGGGTCACTGTACATGTACGGCGATGTTTCATTCGACCCGGCGCTTCTTTTAGACTTGCCGGACTTTCTAGACTTGCTACTTTTCTTCTTTTTCTTAACAACGGTTTTTTTGATCTTTTTACAAGTCGTGGCGGTATTTTTGGGACATTCTTTTGTAGCTACAGTCTCAGGTCCACATGCAATCTCTGTACATTTATCGATATTTTTCTTCGTGACGCGTTCGCAATGCTTGATTGCATTCATTAATTCACCAAGAATGATTTGTTTCCATCTCGTCTTACATTTAAGCTCAGCGATTTCCTTTTCAAGGATTTCTTTTGCTGTCAATTGTTCCTGGAAAAATTCCGGGTTGCATTCTTGGGCTCCTTCTTTTACACATCCAAATCCAGCAGTAGGCAATTTCCTCATATCATTCACATAATCCAGCGAAGACTTGAAGGTCTGACACAAAGCTTTAACATCGGGTCTGTTTCTCATATCACTTCCGATCGTGTATGTACTCCCAGGAGTGGCCATACCTGTGCCCCCAGAAGTTGAAATTCCACATCCACCAGTTACACACGAAGCACCGGTAGAAGCGGTAGAAGGGGTCGGATTATACGGAACTGCTTCGATATTGGCAGTGGGAGGATTTCCGAAGACAATATAGAATACTCGTTCGGTCGTCGAACCAACTGGAGGTACAACCACGAACGCGTTGTTTGGTGCAATATTATTCACATAATTGATTACGTCAACAACAGCTTTTTCCATCACAGCGGCGTCTGGGTTGGTACCGCTAATTATTTTTCTAGCCTGTGGGGGTAATGGAGGGTCTCCCACATTGCGTAAGTACCAATTCCTCCCCTCTTTCCCCCCTATAATTATAGCT
>JBFYPU010000221.1:0-9892 GCA_041303175.1 Crocinitomicaceae bacterium
GTAGTCTCCGAGGGTGGTGATGCCCATTGTTACACCTCGACCCAAACATTCCCCAAAAGAATAGGAAATATGGCGAAGGTGTTTAAGGTCTTCAGGATCAACGGTTTTGGAACCAAATCCCATCATCCCGAGTTTGTTCACGTTCAATTGGAGTGAAACCGTATCCAATCCACGAAGCACACGAACATCTACTTTTTTTCCAATGTTGTTGAAGGTAGCCGTTGTAATCTCATCGAAATATGCAATAGCTTGATCATTGATAGATAGAAATTTATCCCCCGGACGCAATCCATTTGCGAAGGCCGGCAAGGCAGTGAAAAGCTGTTTTACTTGTGATCCTTTGATCTTTACCGTAACCGTATCGCTTCCATCAAAATAACTAACTGCAACTGATTTCTTATCGGCATATTCACTTGATCGTGTGCTTGGCTTCAAGCTTGACAACTCTTTTCCGTCCAATGAGAAAACAGGCGATTGCTTTTCTATCTTCGTTTTATCATCAAAAACAATTGTTTGATTTGTGTACACATAGCCAACCGTTGTTGAAGTATGTCGCAATCCAAATGGTTGCATCGCACCTTCTTTTTTGAAGAGCTCGTATTCAATTCCATCTGGAAGTTTAACCGTTTCAATCTTGCCATTCGGACGTTGTACCTTCAATGTATATTCGTCACGAATCATGATTCCACGGTTGATGTCATTCGGATCTGTAACATCTACTCCATTTACAGCCAATACGTTATCGCCTGAGTGCAAATCATATTTCTGCATATATGGATGAATGGACAATCCATTTTTCAGATCTTTCGTGTGAATTTGATCTTCGCCCCAAGCCAAAACGACCATCATGTAGATGATCATTCCCACAATCACGTTCACCGTTACGCCGCCTATCATTACAATTAAACGTTGCCACGCCGGTTTCGAGCGAAATTCGTAGGGTTGAGGTGGTCCAGCCAATTGCTCTTTATCCATGGATTCGTCCACCATTCCGGCAATTTTCACGTAGCCGCCCAACGGAATCCAGCCAATGCCCCATTCGGTATCGCCAATTTTCTTCTTCACAAGCGAAAACCAAGGATTGAAGAAAAGGTAGAATTTCTCTACGCGGATTTTGAAAAATCGTGCGGGAAGAAAATGCCCCAATTCATGCAAGAAGATGAGGATTGAAAGGGAAAGAATTAACTGAGATGCTTTGATCCAAAATTCCATAAATGCGGTTTTAAAAAAAGAGGTTAAATATAAGGATTACGCGACAATTGTGCTGAGATCAACATAGTCATTTTGAGCGAAATACTCAATCATCGCTTCTTTGATGAGATGTTGCTGGTCGCGGTGATCCAATTTTGGGAGTGTTTTTAATAAATTGAAGTGCGGCCATTGGTCTTCATCGCGTCCCACAAATTCGTAATAGCCATACGGCATTAAAATCGTGCAGATGGCCACGTGCAGCAATTCCGTTTTTTCTTGCTTTGAAAATTCCTTGTGACCAATACCCAGCTCGTTCACACCAATCAAAAATAGGATGGATTGAACGTCCATTCCACCGCCAAAGGTCTTCTCCAATTCAACTTTTAAACGTTGAAATTTCAATTCAATGTCATAATCCATTCCACGAAATTACGCATAACCTAAATTCTATGTACATCAAACCCCCGATCTTTCTGAAAGGTTATGTATTTTTATAGTATAAATTGATTCAGATGAAAAAAGGAAGATTAATGAGTATGGCATTTGTTGGTGCGCTCGTGCTCGCCTCGTGTGGTGGAACCGAAGAAGTGAAAGAGAAAGAACCCCTCGAAATTTGTTTTTATTCATATGATAGTTCAGCCACAGAATTCACATGGACGGCTTACAAGTTCAATGAAAAAACGCCAGTTGCTGGAACATTCAATGAGATTGAAATTACAAGTGATGGTTCTTCGGATGATCTCACAGGCTTGATTGAATCGATGAAATTCTCCATGAAAACAGCCTCTGTTGAAACCCAAAATCCGGAACGAAACGAGAAGATTGCTCGCCTCTTTTTTGGTACAATCAAAACACCAAGTATTGACGGGCGCGTGAAAAAATTGAAAGACAACGGAAAAGCGATCGTCCAAGTGAAAATGAACGGCGTAGCAGTGGATGTTGAAGGCGATTACACCCTTGTAGACGGTAAATTTACGTTTGATACCTCGGTGGATATGAAGCTTTGGAATGCCCTGTCTGGAATCAATACGCTGAACACCGAATGCAATGAGTTGCACAAAGGCGCTGACGGTAAGTCGAAATTGTGGTCGGAAGTGGCACTTTCGTTCAGCACACAGTTCACATCGGATTGCAACTAATTTCTTCAACGAACGAAACCCATAAACAAAGTGCGTCGATGTGCGCACTTTTTTATTTATGAATCTACTCGATCTCTTTATTGGATTTTCAATCGGCTTCGGAATATACCATGGGTTCAAGAAGGGATTCATTATAGAATTGTTTACCTTTTTGGCACTTTTTGTTGGACTTTATGCAGGAATTCACCTTTCCGACGGCGTTTCTAATTTCCTCAAAAATCAGTTTTCAATTACTTCGGAGCATCTGCCACTCATCGCATTCACCATCACCTTTTTGCTCATTGGAGCAATGGTCTATTTTGCAGGAATTGCGATCGAGAAAATGGTGAAAGTGGTGCGCTTGAGCCTTCCAAATCGTTTGCTTGGCGCGGTGCTTGGTGGGTTGAAAATGCTCTTGTTTACAGGAACGGCAATTATCCTCCTGCAAGCCTACGATGAGAAATCAGACATCATTTCCGAGGAAACTAAAACGGGTTCGTTACTCTTCTTCCCTGTTGAACTCAGCACCGCAGCATTCATCCCTGCGTTGAAAGAAAGTACCCTTTTCTTAAAAAATACGTTACAAGATGACGAATTGGTGAATCGACTAAAAAAATCAGAAAATGAAAAAGTGGATCATAAGTAGTTTGATGCTTGTTTTCACCACTTGCACTTTTGCGCAAACAAACGAAATGTACGGCACTGCCAAACGGCGATTGCTCGATCTTTCCGTCACAAAAACGGGACCCTATTTTGGATTGCAACGCGGAAAATATACCGTTGTGGAACTTGGAGCCGAACGCCAATGGAAAAAAGTGCGACTCAAAATGCCCGTTACGCACGCGGCCCATGCGGGTTTCAACTACAATTTTAAGTACAACATGTTGGGCTACGACATGGGCTATTGGTATAGACCGCATCGAATTGGACTCACCTACGGTGGAAATCTTTTTCTACGCACGAATTTTGACGATACCAGAATCGGTTTTGCCCCCGTTATTGGCTATAAAATTTGGTTGGTTCATTTTCAAACGGGCTATCATTTTATGGGTCGACTCCCCGAAAATTTTGAGACAAACCGATTTTTTGTCTCACTTCGTATTGGTCTGATCAACGACCGCGATGTAGACTTCGATTGGCGAAAGCGCAAGAAAATGGACTAAATCGGGTAAAAATCAGTGAATTGCCCCATTTTCTATCATCGAATACCTTGTATATAACGGATTTTGCCTACATTTGCCCCCTCAAAAGAGTTTATGTCGGCAGGAGTTAAAATTTTCGCAGGTAGAGCATCACAGGAATTGGCAGAGAAAATCGTCAAGTCATTTGGTACAACGCTCGGTAATGTGAACGTCACTGTTTTTAGCGATGGTGAATTTCAACCCTCGTTTGAAGAAACGGTGCGCGGACAAGATGTGTTCTTGATTCAGTCCACAATGCCGCCGACAGAAAATTTGTTTGAATTGTTGCTCATGGTGGATGCTGCTAGGCGCGCATCTGCACGAAAAATCACGGTGGTTGTTCCTTATTTTGGCTTTGCTCGGCAAGACAGAAAAGACCAGCCACGGGTTGCGATTGGTGCCAAATTGGTCGCAAACATGATGATGGCCGCAGGAATTGATCGTATCATGACCATGGATTTACACGCGGATCAAATTCAAGGATTTTTTGAAGTGCCAGTGGATCACCTTTATGGTTCAACCATCTTCTTTGATGAAATTGATAAGTTCAACAATGGCAATTTGATCATGGCCGCGCCAGATGCGGGTGGAGCGAAACGCGCGAACTCGTATGCGAAGAAACTCGATATTGGTTTGGCAATTTGCCACAAACAACGCCGAAGAGCAAACGAAGTAGCCGAAATGACCGTGATTGGTGATGTGCGTGGAAAAGACGTGATCTTGATTGATGACATGTGTGACACGGCAGGAACATTGACGAAATCAGCTGATTTGTTCATGGATCACGGTGCAAACAGTGTGCGTGCTTTCTGTACTCACGCCGTGCTTTCAGGACCAGCTTACGAACGTTTAACCAATTCAAAAATCACGGAATTGATCGTTACTGATACTATTCCGTTGAAACAACAACACGATAAAATTCGTGTACTGAGCGTTTCAGATCTCTTCGCTGATGTCATGACGCGATTGATCAACAACGAATCGATCAGTTCACACTTTGTAATATCATAGCTAGATAGAAAGACATTGAAACAAAAGTTTCGATATAATAAATAAAAAAGAGTAACATGAAAAAAGCGCAATTGAGCGGTTCGTTAAGAACGAACGTAGGGAAAGTGGACTCCAAAGCAACACGAAATGCTGGACGTGTCCCATGTGTGCTTTATGGATCAGGTGAGCAAACTCACTTTTCTGTAAGGTCAATAGACATGGAAAAAATTATTTTTTCCCCAGACGTATACCAAATTGAATTGGATATCGACGGAACGAAAAAAACTGCGATCATTCAGGAAAAGCAAATGCACCCTGTAACCGATAAACCACGTCACGTGGATTTCTTGGAATTGGATGCCACGAAACCAGTTAAAGTAAGCCTTCCAGTTAGAACAACTGGTGCAGCGATCGGAGTTATGAACGGAGGTAGACTTCGTCAAAATTACCGAATGTTGAAATTGTACGGATTGCCTGGAGATCTTCCAGAAAGTGTAACAATCGACATCACTAAAATGCGAATTGGTCAGTCAATGCGTGTGAAAGGATTGACTATTCCAAATGTAACGATCTTGGAACCAGCTGAAGCAGTAATCGTTGGTGTGAAAATGGCTCGTGGAGCTGTTGCATCAGCTTCTGTGGGTGATGATGAAGATGAGGAGGAAGAAGCAACTTCTGACGCTGAATCAGAAACACCAGCTGACGAAGCAGGAGAATAATCTGCTTTCAAAAAGGAATCTTAGAATCCCAATGTTCGAAAGAGCGTTGGGATTTTTTTTTGCTGGTATTTGGTCTGTTATTTGCTTAAGGAACGGTAGCCTTCCCTTCCAGTTGATTGTGTGAAGGAGTATTTATTTCGAATTTTCAGTTGATGAAACACATTCTGTTTTTTATTTTTTGCTTTTCTACACTCGCATCTTCGGCGCAAGATGCAAGGGAAATGATGTATGTTATCTACTCTGCGGAAGAAGAATGTGGTTACGTTACGGATCGTGGAGACACAGTTATCCCATGCGGGAAATACGGCTATTGTTTGAATGACTCAAGCGATTATGCGATCGTGGCAACGGATAGTTCTGGCAAATACGGCTTTCCTGCAATCGACTCCAAAGGAACCGCATTGTTTTACGTTTTTTCATATGATAACGGACCAGATTATGTCGAAGATGGCTTGATGCGCATCATTGATAACGGTAAAATTGGGTACGCTAGCGAATCGGGTGAAGTGGTGATCGCCCCTCTATATAAAGGTGCATTGCCATTCGAGGATGGAAAAGCACAAGTCTCCATTCACGCCACGAAAGTTCATGATGGAGAACATTGGTTCTGGACCGACACAGATTGGATCTTTATTGACAAAAATGGAAACCGAGTGGAAGAATAATCAATTCAATACAACGGTTTTTACCACAAATGCGCTTCCCACTTGAATCATCAACTGATAGCTTCCTCGCGCTAAATCGGTAACGTTTATGACTGCTGATGCCCCTAATATTGTGGTATTGTATTCCGATACGACAGCACCTTTCGCATCTATTAGATAAAATGAAGTGCCTGCCGGGATCCCATCAATTTTCAAAAAAGTACTTGTAGGATTGGGGTAGACTACAATCTCCGCAAAAAGCGCATCGACTTCAGCCGTCCCTACAGTATTTACGTAGCGCTGACCATCCGACACAAACTCGATTTCCAATCCTGCGCCATTGGTTGCGCGCACATTGATGTAGTAAACCTGACTTTGAATTGGCGAAGCGAGCACCGAGCTGATTGAACTCAATAAACCATTCGAATTCCAAGCGACCACATCTGCTGAATTTGGAGCTGTACCGATGGAAACATCAAAATTGGCAACCGAAGAATGGATGTCATTGATGGACCAATTGCCCAAAACTGTTGAAGTGGCGAATGTATCGATGTCGCTCGAAGAACCGTCGTATAAAAAGTCCAAGCCAGGTGCCGAGAAATCCAATAAATACGTTTCGGATGCGGTAGCAGACCAATTTTCACCTGCGTCCAACGCCATACTTTTCACCATTCCTGTTTCGATGGCATTTTCACTTTCAATGGACATCAATTCACCGGAGCCAGCAGGAATTAAGACTTGGTTGCCACGCGATTTATACACTTGCACATTGTCGAATTCTACAGCGCAACCGCCTGTTCGAACCGAAATGGAATTCCCAGATTGCAAAGGCTGGGGATCTATCCATTCGGAAACCAAGACATTGTCGACATACACCTTAATTTCTCCCGTTGAAGGATCGTAGGTTGTTTTGCAGTTGTAAGCAATGTTCGATGAGATCGGCAATGGGTCATTCGTTTGAAGTGTAAATACATCATTTGTAACTCGATAAATTTGCACAATATCTGTAGACTCGCGGAGGAAAACGAAGTAGGAATTTCCCCGGTTTGGCAAGGTGGGTGCGTCACAAAAAAAGTGCATTCCAGCCCGTTGATTGGTTCCGCTGGAGGTGATTGTTTGCGTCCATTCGAAGAGGTATTTTAAAGTCGCGTCTTGTGTAACGGATGCATAGGCATTTGAATTTTGCTCGTTCACGTCAGCATACACAAATTCCCCATTCACAAAACTGTGCAATCCTACTTGGTTTGTCCAAGTTGTATTCACGTCCTCAAAATCTTCGTGCACAAAGCCATATGTCCCATTCGAATTCCAACCGTTGTCAGTAATGTTGCGCTCAGCCACCAAATAGTACCCCTGTTCGATGGCACTTTCGGTATCTGTATCGGAAATGTTCACCGTAAAATCATTCGTTTGCCATGCTGAACTCGGTGCAATTGTACTCACAGGTGGCGTTTGATCTGAAAGCTGCGAGGTATAAGCAACAGCCCAACCTGAACTTAGCGTACTGCAATCGCTTCGAAATTCTACGACCAATGAACTTCCCGATGAGGTGACCGTTCCGGGTGAGTTTGTTCCCGTGTACACTCCTATCAGCGGTGCGTCGATCGTTGCTCCATCATAGATAAAGAGGTAATCATAATTGGCTTCCACATTGAAGGCGCTAAACGTCAACGTAATGGATTGTGCAGCACTTGGTTGGAACAGCCACAATTCGCGCTCATCATCTTGGTAATTTCCAGCTGCTCCGCCCGTGTCGTAAAAATTCCCTGTAGGTGCTGTAAGCGCTGTATAGCTTGGTGTATTGTTGATCAATCGGTAATATTTTTCCCAATCCCAGTTGATGCCTGGATCGGTATGCGTTTGGTTTGGATAATGTTGATGTCCCTTGATTTTTGTACAGCCTCCAAGCGTATTCGTGCCCACGGTAGCATCGCCATAAAACGTGCGAAGGGGCGGAATTCCATAGCCACTGTTGACAATATCTCGACTCAAATCTGCCGAACTGTTGTACATCGCTTCGGTATACCAAACGGGATTGTCTACATATCCTTCGTGCTCATAACCAATCGTGTAGGGGTTTTCTGAACCCACATGCCATCCTTTGTCCGCTTCGTTGACCATTTGAGTTACTTGACCGTCCGAAGACTTAATTACATAATGATACGACACACCGGCACTGCAGTTTTGAGCCCAAGATATGGCGCCCACATAGGAGCCTTGGATCGTATGAATCGTAATCGCAGAAATTGCTGTTCCGTTCCGAGAGCTGAAATTACAGGTTGCCGCGGGATTCCATATCGCTGGTCCATACTCAATTGATTTGTTGACTGATCCAGTGATGATTGGAACGTATTTCTCACCTTGGTCTGATAAAATCTCAGTTTCGGTCAATTGAATTTTCTTTGACGAAAGGACGGTATAATTTCCAGTTCCAAATACCGATTCTAGCGAGATCGTGTATTGCGGAAAATCGAAGTGAATAGCCTGTTCTTCATCGTTCAAAAAGCGCAAAACATCGTACACTTGTATGTCGCGCGCGAGGAGATTCACAATCCCTGAATCGGGAATTTCACTCAATTTTAGCAGTACATTTCGAATGCTTTTTCCGTCAAATTTATTTCCACCGTTGGCAATTTCTTGCTGCATCAAGTGGTTGTAAGCAATTGCATAAGCCTCCAATTCATTGGCAACCGATGATTTTTGATCGATAACAGAAATTCCTGAAATTTTCGCGATCGTTTTTCCATTTTCTAAGAAATAGTCCTTCCCGTCATCAAATAATCCGAGGATTCCATACGCTGTTGGCATTCCGGAACACGATGGCGCTACGTTTTCCAATTTTGACATGCGCGTGTTGGTCCAAGCGACAGCTTCAAGAATTCCAGGCGTGAGGTTCGAATGACCTTGATACGCCGATTCGAAATCAGTATTGGCACTGGATTGTGCCATTGAAAATGACGCACAAAGCAATCCAGAAAGAAGCAGTAGAATTGATTTCATAAGTAGAAGATTCGTGTCCACCAAAAATACAAAATAGATCAATCGGATCAAACGGAAAAAAACCTTCGTCTCTCGTTAATATTGGTTGGATAACTGATTACTTGCCATTGACAATGAAATGACGGTCAAGTTCAAGTGTACAAAGCGGTAAATTAATCTACCAAAGGTTCAGCTGATAGGAGTTGTGCTTTTTCTACCACCAAGATAAATTCATTGCGGTAACCAAATGGATCATCACCTTTTGCGGATCGAGCTCGCTCCAAGATGGAGTCGAAATTGGATGTTCCCGCGTAGTTTGAGTGCCGCAAGATCAACCCAAATTCAATCACGGATTGAATGAACTGGAAATCCTTAGAGGGTTGATTTCCCGAATTGGCTGTAACGGTGCGTTCAATTAATTTGCTCGTTGTGCCAGTCGGTTCTTTATAGCGAAATTTCACCGTCGCCCATTCTGTGTTGTTTGGATCCGTAGCTGAATATTCAACCTTCGAATACTTCAACTCGGGTTGAAAATCTGGATTCGTTTCTGTTTTCACCCCTGGAGGAATGATTTCATAAACTGCTGTCACCGTGTGACCTGCACCCAATTCTCCCGCATCAATCGTATCGTTGCTGAAATCTTGGTGCTCCAACATGCGATTTTCGTAACCCAAAAGTCGGTAATGACTCACATAGTTTGGGTTGAATTCCACTTGAATTTTGACATCTTTCGCGATCGTTAGAAGGGTTGCGCCCATTTCGGTGACAAGTACTTTTTTCGCCTCCAGAATGTTGTCGATGAAGGAAAAGTTTCCATTTCCATTATTCGCCAATTGTTCCATTTTGTCCGACTGAAAATTGTCGTGACCAAAGCCGAGTACGGTTAAAAAGACACCTGATTTCCGTTTTTCTTCAATCAGTTTAACCAACGCGTCGTTATCCGAAATGCCCACGTTGAAATCGCCATCCGTTGCCAAAATGACTCGGTTGTTTCCTTTTGCGTCGAAATATTCTTGAGCGGTCGCATACGCCAATTCAATGCCTTCACCTCCCGCAGTGCTTCCTCCGGG